>NZ_JBVAYW010000007.1:0-189320 GCF_055412845.1 Pseudarthrobacter adonitolis
GTAAAAACCAGACCACACCACGGGGTGGCATAATCCAGTCAATTCAACCAATTCAATACAATAAATTGGTATCAACAAACTTGGCACACTATTGAGTTCTCAAACAACAGACACATTCGAATAATTCCCGAAACAAATTCATATTCAAATGAATTTTTTATGTTTCGCTTTTCTTCGCTGCGATGTTTATAGCTTATTTCATTCTTATTCACTTTGCAAATCCGGGTTATTTTTCCGATATTCACTCTGTGGAACGAATCCGCCCATCAAAAAGTGAAGCTTTTCATCATTTTCGTGCTTTGCACACGATGAATTGCTTCTCTTGTGAAGGGGGTTTGTCGCCACTCAGCGGCGGCGACTCAGAAAACAATACACGCTCCCCCGCGGCCGTGCAAATCGGCTGCGGAGGAGCGTGAATAGGAGCTTGGGAAGGCTAAGGAACCAAGACTTCGACAGTCGCGAGATTCTTCTTGCCGCGGCGCAGGAGCAGGTACTGGCCATGCAGCAGCTCCGACTCGGAGATGACAGCTTCCGGGTCGGACACCTTCTCGTTGTTTACATAGGCGCCGCCTTCGCCGACAGTCCGCCGTGCCGCGGATTTGCTCTCCGACAGGCCAGATGCCACCAGGAGGTCGATGATCCCGAGGCCATCCACCTGGATGCGGGCGGACGGAAGCTCTGACGTGGCTGCTTCCAGCGTCAGTCGGTCCAGGGCGGACAGGTCACCGTTGCCAAAGAGGGCAGCAGATGCCGCGATGACTTTCTCCGTGGCCTCCGCACCGTGGACCAGGGAAGTCACTTCGAAAGCCAGCTTCCGCTGGCCTTCCCGTGCGAAGGGACGCTCGGCCACAGCCGCTTCAAGCGTTTCGATCTCCGCGCGGTTCAGGAAGGTGAAGACCTTAAGCCGGTCCACCACATCAGAGTCGGCGGTGTTCAGCCAGAACTGGTAGAAGGCGTACGGGCTGCACATGCCGGCATCAAGCCAGATGGCGTTGCCTTCGCTCTTGCCGAACTTGGTGCCGTCGGAGTTTGTGATCAGCGGCGTGCCCAGGGCGTGCACACTCTTACCCTCAACCTTGCGGATGAGTTCAGTGCCGCTGGTGAGGTTGCCCCACTGGTCCGAGCCGCCGGTCTGCAGCATGCAGCTGTAGTCGCGGAACAGCTGGAGGTAGTCCATGCCCTGCAGGATTTGGTAGCTGAATTCCGTGTAGCTGATGCCCTCGTCCGAACTGAGGCGGGAAGCGACAGCATCCTTGCGAAGCATGGTGCCGACCCGGTAGTGCTTTCCGATCTCGCGCAGGAAGTCAATGGCGCTCAACGGCGCGGTCCAGTCGAGGTTGTTGACCATACGGGCGGCGCTGGGGCCATCGAAGCTGAGGAATCGGCGGACCTGGGCCTGCAGGTAGCCCACCCATTCATTGACGGTGTCCTTGGTGTTCAGCGTTCGCTCGGCGGTGGGCCGCGGATCGCCGATCAGTCCCGTGGATCCGCCCACCAGGCCCAGCGGCTTATGCCCAGCGAGCTGCAGCCGGCGCATAACGAGGAGTTGGACCAGGTTTCCCAGGTGCAGGCTCGGCGCGGTGGGGTCGAATCCGCAGTAATAGGTGATCGGATCACCGGCGAGGAGCTTTTCCAGTTCCTCTTCATCAGTGGAGACGTGGACCAGGCCGCGCCACTTCAGTTCCTGCCAGACATTGGCGAAGGCGGGGTCGTTCTGCTGGGATTCGAGATCGTTGAGTTCTGACACGACTTCTAAGTTAGCAGGATCGGCGACGCCCGGCGCCGAAATGAACGGCGCCGGGCGTCAAGGGGCAAGCGGACCGGCTCAGCCTTCTATGCCGGCCGGAATACCTTCCGCGGCAATCAGCCTGAGCCGCTGCGTGGGCCGAGTCATGGCGACATACAAATCGCCCACGCGGCCGTGCTCGTGGTTGAGCATGACGGACGGCTCGAGGACCACAACGCCGTCGAACTCCAGGCCCTTGGCTTCGCGCGGGCTGATGACCACGATGTCCTGTTCGTAGCTGCCTGCCCCGTTGCCGATGCGCCGGCCGTACACGGCACGAAGGGCTGACGTTGCTGCGGGCAGAAGGTCACCGTCGGCAATCACTGCCAGGAGGCCGCCGTCGAGCGCTGCCAGTTCCTCGGGGAGCACCTCCACCAAACGGCTCACCACCTGTCCGTGGTCAACCTTGTCGATGACAGGGGCCCAGCGCCCCTCGCGGACGGCCTTCGGCGCGGAAACCACGAGTCCGGCGGCGTTGGCCATGCGGGCCGCGGCTTCGGCGATCTGGGAGGGTGTCCGGTAGTTGACTGTCAGCTCCTCCAGCTGCCAGCGGTCACCGAACATGGGTGCCAGGGCCCCCTGCCAGGAGTTGGCACCGGCAACAGAACTGGTCTGCGCGATATCGCCCACGATGGTGAAGGATTTCAGCGGGCAACGGCGGACCAGCAGGCGCCATTGCATCGGCGAAAGCTCCTGCGCCTCATCCACCACGATGTGGCCGAATGCCCACGTGCGGTCGCTGGTGGCGCGCTCGGCGGCGGTCAGGCGATTCTCGCGCTCCTGGTTCTGATCGGCGAGTTCCTCGGCGGTGATGAGGACATCGACACCCATGTCCCCCATGTTCACCAGCGTCTGCTTGGCGTTGGCAAGGTCCCGGGCGCGGTCGTGCTCCTGCTGTGCAAGTCCACGTCCGGCCGCCGGGTCCAGTTCGCCAAGGAGCTCGGCGGCTTCGTCCAACAGCGGGACATCAGCCTCGGTCCAGGGAGCATCAGCGGGGCGCAGCAGCAGCGACTGCTCCTTAAGGGACAGATGCGGTGTGCAGGACGCCAGTACTGTGGGTTTGCTCAGAAGCTCGGTGATCAGCTTCTCCGGAGTCATCGGCATCCAGCACAGGTTCAGGACGGTCCGGACGTCGCGGGCCGTGCGGACATCTTCGGCCAGATACGAGCGGTCGGCATTGTTGCCGATGCTCCCGGCCTCCACAAGATCGGTCAGCTGCTCGGTCAGCTCGCGGAGCAGAATTTTGATAAACGTCAGGCGTGCCTCGTTGTGGGGCTTGCCGGTGGACCGGGCACGTTCGCGCGCACGGCTTACCTGCCGCCGCGTCAGCACCAGCTTGCGGCCGTCGACGTCCAGGACGCGGTCTTCGGCAGGGATCCGCTGCCGGTTCGCCACCGCATTGGCCACAACCTTCACCATGTCCAGCCGCCCCTTGATGGCCGCGACCTCTGCCTCGGGTTCAGCTACCCCCTTGATTCCGGGCATCAGTCGACCCACGCTGGCCATGACCACACCGGTCTCACCGAGCGAGGGAAGAACACGTTCGATGTACTTCATGAACGACGACGACGGGCCCACCAGCAGCACACCGGCGGTCTTCAGCCGTTCCCGGTGCGTGTAAAGCAGGTACGCGGCCCGGTGCAGTGCCACAGCAGTTTTACCGGTTCCGGGACCACCCTGCACCACGAGGGCTCCGGAAATGGAGGACCGGATGATGCGGTCCTGCTCGGACTGGATGGTGCCGACGATGTCGGACATCCGGCCGGTGCGCTTGGAGTCCAGGGCGGCCAGCAGTGCTCCTTCACCCTGCAGTGATGCGTCGTCCGCGAGCATGTCCGCATCAAGGACGTCATCCTCTATGGCCTTGACTTCCCGGCCTTGCAGAACCAGGTGCCGCCGGCGGCGGACGCCCTGCCGGTCAAACGCCGTTGCCTGATAGAAGTGGCCGGCCTCGGGCGCGCGCCAGTCCACCATGAGCCGCTGGAGGTCATCGGTGGTCAGGCCGATTCGCCCAATGTACTGGGCCTCACCGGAATCCAGGTCGAGGCGGCCGAAGACCAAGCGGTCATCGACGGCGTCGAGCTGCGCGAGGCGGTCCTCGTAGAGCGCGGCGAAGGCGTCCCGTTCGGAAACATTCTGCATGGTGCCCACGGCACCGGCCCGGCGGACCTGTGCCAACTGCAGGCGCTTTTCCGTGCGGAGCTCTTCCAGCCGCGCATACAGGCCGGCAACATAGTCCCGTTCGTGGGCCAAATCGGCGTCGAGCATTAAACGTTCCCCTATCGCAAAAGACAGACCGTCCATTCTACAACCATTTCCGCTAACGCGCCGGCCGGTCCCCTGCCCCGGAAGTCACCCAATGTTCACCTTCAGGCCGCACACATCAGTAGCTGCGCCGCCCCGTGAGTGATTCAATACTGCGATGCACCACAAGAGCGTCCTGACCGGATACGGGCTTTGCGGCCAGGATTGAGGACCCAACCAGCCTGGCCTTCGCCGTGACGGACCAGCGGACCGGGGCCCTCCTGGGCACCACCGCCCTGAAAGCCTTCGAGGCCGCCCAGCATCGCGTGGAAGTGGGCGGCACCTTCTTTGGACGGCAATTCTGGGGCACTCACGTAAATCCCGCCAGCAAGCACGCCTTGCTCGCCTTTGCGTTCGAAGTCCTCCAAGTGCAGCGGGTTGCGTTCCGCTGCGATGCACGCAATGTGCGCAGTGCCGCAGCAATCGAACGGCTGGGGGCAACGTTCGAGGGCGTGCTGCGCAGCCACCGTCTGGCGCCTGAGGGCACACGTGCGGATTCCGCGGTCTACTCGATCCTGGGGCAGGAATGGCCTGCGGTGCAGCAGCGAATCCAGCGCCGGCTGGCGCCGTTCGCACTGGCGGGAGACCACCCGGGCGGGACGGACTATGCCCGGCGCACCTTCGCCGCCTTGTAGCGGGACACCGTGGGATCGCCTGGCAGCCAGAAGCGCCAGGGATACGTCGCGGAGCCGCCGTCGCCGGAGACGCCTACCCTCGGCCCGGACATGAATTCGGTGGCAGAAACGGAAGGCAGCCGCAGTTCGAAGGGGTCAGCCAGCGCATCCCGTCCGCTGTCGGCAGTGGTGAGGGCCAGGGTGGTGGCCAGCCGGGCCGGGCCGCTCGCCAGGTCGAGGGCCGATTTCGACGTCGGACGCCGCACCAGCGCGAGGCGCTGCCCCTCCACCACCTCGCCCGCCCGCAGCAGGACGGCAGACGCGGTGCCCGCAGGGCCACAGACGATGTTGGCGCAGTAGTGCATGCCATACGTGAAATAGACGTAGAGATGGCCGGCCGGGCCGAACATGGGAGCGTTGCGCGCCGTGGGTCCACGGAAAGTGTGGGAGCCGGGATCCGGATGCGACGAGTCGCCAGGACCCATGTACGCCTCCACTTCGGTGATCCGCACAGCCACCGTTCCCTCGTGGCTGTGGTGGGTCAGGACGGATCCCAGCAGTTGCGGAGCGACCCTCCGTGCGTCGCCCGACAGCAGTTCACGGAGCCGCTCCGGGCTGGCGGGGCTGCTGCTGACGGTCATGGTCCGACTCTACCCAACGCCCACGACAGTGTCTGATTTCCGCTAGCAGACCCGGTCGCTGGCTGGCAGGATGGAGGGCATGGACTTCTGGCAGCGCTACCGAGCGATTGACGCGCGGGACACCCGGTTCGACGGGCAGTTCTACACCGCTGTCCGGACCACCGGCATCTACTGCCGTCCGTCCTGCCCCGCCAGGACCCCGAAAGCGGTCAACGTCACCTTCTACGAAACATCAGCCGCAGCCCACGACGCCGGCTACCGGGCGTGCAAGCGCTGCCTCCCCGAGGCGGTGCCCGGCACTCCTGCGTGGAACATCCGGCAGGACCTGGCGGGCCGCGCGATGCGCCTGATCAACGACGGCGTGATCAACCGGGATGGGGTGGAGGGCCTCGCCGCCCGGCTGGGATATTCCTCCCGCCAGCTCAACCGTATCCTCAGCCACGAACTCGGCGCCGGTCCGCTCGCCCTGGCCCGGGCCAGCCGCGCCCAGACCGCCCGCACGCTGTTGGTGTCCACGGCGATGAAGCTGGCAGACATCGCGTTCGCGTCCGGATTCAGCAGCGTCCGCCAGTTCAACGACACCATGGTGGAGGTGTTCGCCATGACTCCCACTGCCCTGCGCGCGACCGCCAGGCACCACCGCTCCCCCGCCGCCGCGACGTCGCTGACGTTGAGCCTGCCTTACCGCGAACCGTTCGATCCCGGCATCTTTTCCTTCCTCGCTGTCAGGGCGATCCCCGGGATCGAGGCGGGGACGCCGACGTCGTACGCCCGTACTTTGCAGCTTCCGCATGGTGATGCCCGCTTCAGCGTGACGTACGACGACGGCGATCGCGGACGGCCGTTGACCCTCACCATCGGCGCGGTGGCCCTCCGGGACCTGCCCGCCCTGCTGAGCAGGGTACGCCGGCTCTTCGATCTTGACGCCGATCCTGTAGCCATCGACATTGCCCTGTCGCAGGAGCCCCGCCTGGCCGCTTCGGTTGCCAGTGCCCCGGGCATCAGGATGCCCGGCGCACTGGACCCGCAGGAGCTGCTCATCCGGGCGATGATCGGGCAGCAAATCACGGTGGCTGCGGCCCGGACCGCACTGACGCAACTGGCCGCCGCCGGCAGTGCCAGCGCGGTCCCCGGCGAGGGGCTTGACCGGCTGTTTCCCACGGCGGCCGAAATCGCCGAGGCCGGCTACTCGCTGCTGCGCGGTCCGCAACGCCGGATTGACGCCATCCGTTCTGCCGCGTCGGCCCTCGCTGGCGGCCAATTGGATTTTGGCTACGGGGACGATCTGCCCGGGCTCGGCGCCAAGCTGCTTCCCCTTCCCGGCGTGGGCCCGTGGACCGTCGGCTACGTGGCAATGCGCGTGCTCGGTGCCCCGGACGTCTTCCTGGCCAACGACGCCGCGGTGCGAAACGGCATCAGGGCGCTCGCCCCAGCCCTCAACAGCCAAGATGGCCGCGGCGCTGACTCGCCTGGCGTGGTGCCCAGCCCGGACTTCCGGAAGGTCAGCCCGTGGCGGTCCTACGCCACCATGCACCTGTGGCGCGCCGCCGCGGCGCCCAAATCCCCCAAACGTGTACAAGCCGTTCCAGAGAAAGCGATGCTATGAAAGCCCAGCTGTTAGTGATGTCCACGCCGGACGGTCCGTTCACCATCCTTGCCCAGGACGGCGTAGTCCTCGCCTCGGGCTGGACCGCCGAGCCGGATGAGCTGACTGGCCAGATCCACCCCGAGCTGCGGCCCGGAGACATTGAGGCCGCCGCGGACCTCGGCCCCATTTCCAGGGCTGTTGACGCCTTTTATGCCGGCGACCCCGCGCCCGCCATGGCCGTCCCCGTACGGCAGAAGTCGGGTTCCTTCCGGTCCCATGCCTGGGATGTATTGAGGACCGTGCGTCCCGGGTCACCGGTGACGTACACCGAATACGCCGAACTTTCCGGAAACCCGAAAGCGGTCCGGGCCGCGGCCAGCGCCTGTGCCTTCAACGCGGCAGCCTTGTTTGTTCCGTGCCACCGCGTCATCCGCACCGACGGTTCCCTGGGCGGTTTCCGCTGGGGCCTGGCCATCAAGGAGAGCCTGCTGGCCCGCGAAGCCGGATAGGGGCTACCGCGCTGCGTGTGTCCCAGATGGCGTGGCTCCAGCAGCGGGTGTCCCGGATGGCCAGGGCAGCAGTTCCGGGAGGTCCACGCCGTCCGCGGCGGCTGAGGCACGCAGGCTGCCGAGCGACGGTTCACGGCCGGCCAGCCAGGCAGCGATGTCGGTGATCATGCCGCTGATGACGGTGGAGCGGCCGGCGCCAAGGGTCACGGGCGGAAGCCCAAGTGGCTGCAGCACCAGTTTGTCCCCCGGCGGCACGCGGGCCGCCAGGAAGTCGAAGAGGTGCTCGCAGAATTTCCGGCTCCACGTCTCGGGGCCGAGGCCCGCACCCAGGTCCGCCGTGTGGATCACCAGTTCCCGCCACAGCGCGAGGCCGCCGTCGAAGACCACTCCTCCGCGGTAGGTGATGGGCCGGTTCCAGCCCGCGGCATCGAGCGCGCCGAAGGCGCGAAGGGCCCGGTCCAGGGCCGCGTCCACGTCGGCCCGGTGCTCCGACGGGCTGTGTCCGGCGGCCAGCTCGATCGCCCGGGTGCGGCCCTCGAAGCCGCCGTCGTACAGCTCGATGCTTTCACCGCGGGCGGCGTATTCGAGCTGGCGGGCCATCGCGTTGGCAATGCCGGCGACATGCGCCAGGACGTGGCCCCGGGTCCAGCCAGGCAGTTCCGAGGGCGCCTTGACGTCCTGTTCGGTCAGTTTCGCGGTGATTCCGGCCACAACGTCGGCGGCGCGGCGGAGTTCTTCCAGCAGTTTCTCTGGGGTAATTGCGGTCATGGCGCCATCCTAGCCGAGCCTCCGGGCTAACCGGGATTAACTCAGCTGGTCCGGTCCATAGCGGTGCCGAATGTGCCGGTGGTCGTGGCGGGCCTGCCAGAACTCCAGTTCCGTCGGCCTAATCGCGTAGAGCTGCCAGTCCGGATTATCGCTGCCATCAGCTGCCGGGCGCGCCTGCCAGTCGTCCGCCGACGCTTCAGCGGACAGCTCAACCACCGGGCCGGCGACCCGGACCTGCCGGCCCTGCTGCGGCCAGAAGAAGTTCAGGGCCGCGCGCGGGTTGACGGACAGCTCCCTGCCCTTCCGGGACGTACGGGACGTAGCGAAGTGCCAGCCGTCGTCGTCGATGTTCTTCAGGATCAGCAGCCTGGCAGAGGGCTGGCCGTTTCCGTCCGCCGTGGCCAGGCTGCAGGCATGCGGTTGCAACACACCGGCAGCGAGGGCCTCATCCAGCCATAGCTTGAATAACGCCACTGGGTCTGGCGGCGCTTTGGCCGGGTCGAAGTCTGGCAGGTTTTCGGGGAAGTCCGGCAGGGCGCGCAGGTGGCTGCGGAAGGCATCGCTCATTCCCCCACTTTAAACGCAGCGAGATGGCATTTCACGGCAGTTGTTTCGAAAAACATTGCCGTGAAATGCCATCTCGCGCAGAAGGGAACGACTACCCGGCGTACCCGCGCACGCCGGCAAGCTCGACTTCGAGGGCAAGCAGTTGGCGTTCGACGGCGGCGGGTGCGGTGCCGCCCTGGGAGTTGCGGCTCTTGAGCGAGCCTTCGGTGGACAGGACCGCGCGGACCTCCGGAGTCAGGTGCTCCGAGATGGCGGCGTACTCCTCATCGGTCAGGTCCCACAGCTCCACGTCGCGGCTTTCGGCCTGCTTCACGGCCGCTCCGGACAGCTCGTGTGCCTCGCGGAACGGGACGCCCTGGCGGACCAGCCATTCGGCGATGTCCGTGGCAAGCGCGAAGCCCTGCGGTGCCAGCGACTCCATCCGTTCCGTGTTGAACTTCAGCGTCGCGATCATGCCCGAGACAGCCGGGAGCAGCAGCTCCAGGGTGTCGGCGGCGTCGAAGACCGGTTCCTTGTCCTCCTGCAGGTCGCGGTTGTACGCGAGCGGCAGGCCCTTGAGCGTGGCCAGCAGCCCGGTCAGGTTGCCGATCAGGCGCCCCGCCTTGCCGCGGGCCAGTTCGGCCACGTCCGGGTTCTTCTTCTGCGGCATGATCGAGGAACCGGTGGAGTAGGAATCGTGCAGGGTCACAAAGGAGAACTCCTTCGTGGCCCACAGGATGACTTCCTCCGAGACGCGGGACAGGTCCACGCCGATCATGGCCGTAACCCACGCAAACTCGGCGAAGACATCGCGGGAGGCGGTGCCGTCGATCGAGTTGTGGGTGGCGGAGAAGAACCCAAGGTCCGCAGCGACGGCCTCCGGGTCGAGGCCCAGTGACGAGCCCGCGAGGGCACCGGAGCCGTAAGGCGAGACCCCTGCGCGCTTGTCCCAGTCCTGGAGCCTCTGCACATCGCGCAGCAGCGCCCAGGCATGGGCCAGCAGGTGGTGGCTGAGCAGGATGGGCTGGGCATGCTGCAGGTGAGTGCGGCCGGGCATGGCCACGCCGTGGTGGGCCTTGGCCTGGTCCACCAGGGCCTCGATGGTTGCCAGCACGCCGCGCGCAATGATCCGGGCGTGGTCACGCAGGAACATACGGCCCAGCGTGGCCACCTGGTCGTTGCGGGACCGGCCGGCGCGGAGCTTGCCGCCCAGCTGGGAGCCGGCGCGCTCGATCAGGCCGCGTTCCAGTGACCCGTGCACGTCCTCATCGGACTCCGCCGGAAGATACGCGCCGGAGGCGACGTCGTCATCCAGCCGGCTTAGGGCGTCGAGCATCCCTTCTAGCTCGGCGTCGTCCAGCAGCCCGGCCTTGTGCAGCACGCGGGCGTGCGCTTTGGAGCCGGCGATGTCGTAGCGGGCCAGCCGCCAGTCAAAGTGCGTGGACTTGCTCAGAGCCGCGAGGGCATCCGCGGGGCCGCCGGCGAACCGGCCGCCCCACAGTGCGCCGGTGTTCGTCGAGCCGGTGGTTGAGCCTGTCGAAACCGGGGTCGTCCCCGGACGCTGATTCACTTTCCTGCGACGCGGATATCGCGGCCGGAGGCAACCTTGGCGGACATGCCCCACAGTTCGATGAAACCGCGCGCCATGGACTGGTCGAACGTGTCGCCGGTGTCGTAGGTGGCGAGGTCGAAGTCGTAGAGCGAGGTCTCGGAACGGCGTCCATTGACGATCGCCTGTCCACCGTGCAGCACCATGCGGATGTCACCGGTGACGTACTTCTGGGTGTCTTCGATGAACGCGTCCAGCGAGCGCTTGAGCGGTGAGAACCACTGGCCGTCGTAGACCAGTTCGGCCCAGCGCTGGCCAACAGAGGCCTTGAAGCGGGCCTGCTCGCGCTCGATCGTGATGTCCTCAAGGTGCTTGTGCGCAGTGATCAGCGCCATGGCACCCGGGGCTTCGTAGATTTCGCGGGACTTGATGCCCACGAGGCGGTCCTCCACGACGTCGATGCGGCCCACACCCTGGGCGCCGGCACGGCGGTTCAGTTCCTTGATGGCCTGCAGCGGGGTGACCCGGACGCCGTCGATCGCTACCGGCACGCCCGCTTCGAAGGAAATGGTGACCTCATCCGGGGCCGGCGGGAACTCCGGCGTCGCGGTGTAGTCGTAGATGTCCTTGGTGGGCGCGTTCCAGATGTCCTCGAGGTAACCGGTTTCGACGGCGCGTCCCCAGACGTTCTGGTCGATCGAGTACGGGTTCTTCTTGGTGGTCTCGATCGGCAGTCCCTTTTCCTCGGCGAAGGCAATGGCCTTGTCGCGGGTCAGGGCGAGGTCGCGGACGGGGGCGATGCACTTCAGATCCGGGCCGAGGGTCTGGATGCCCACCTCGAAGCGGACCTGGTCGTTGCCCTTGCCGGTGCATCCGTGGGCCACGGTGGTGGCGCCGAATTCACGGGCGGCCTTGACCAGGTGCTTGACGATCACCGGCCGGGAGATGGCCGAAACCAGCGGGTAGTGGCCCTGGTAGAGGGCGTTGGCCTTCAGCGTGGGCATGCAGTATTCGTCAGCGAACTCGTCGGACGCGTCGGCCACGTATGCCTCGACGGCGCCGCAGCCCAGTGCACGCTGGCGGATGGTCTCCAGGGACTCACCGCCCTGTCCGACGTCGACCGCCACGGCGATGACCTCGGCACCGGTGGCTTCACCGATCCAGCCGATGGCTACGGAAGTATCGAGGCCACCGGAGTAGGCCAGAACAATACGCTCAGTCACGAAAATGCTCCTAATTGGGGGTTGTAGATATTGTCGGGAAATTCTTCAGGGAACAACGTTCTCGGGAAAGCCTGTCACACCGGGAAGGTGTTCTGGCGGCGTGCGCTGTTACTGGCTGCCGCCGGCTTCCTCGGCGAGCTGCAGGAACCGGACCGCGAGGCCCTGCCCGCCCTGCGGATCCCGGGAGACCAGCAGCACGGTGTCGTCACCGGCAATCGTCCCCAGGATGGAGGGCATCACCGAGTGGTCGATGGCCAGTGCCAGGAAGTTGGCTGCACCGGGCGGGGTCCGGAGCACCGCGATGTTGGCCGAGGCCTCCGCCGTGACCAGGAGCTCGCTGCACAGCCGGGCAAGCCGGGCATCCAGGATCTCCTGGCTGACCCCGCTCTTGGCCGCCCGTTCGCCGCCCTCGCCGGGGACGGCGTAAACCAGCACGCCTTCCTTGCCGCGGACCCGGACGGCGCCGAGTTCCACGAGGTCCCGGGACAGCGTGGCCTGGGTGACCTGGACGCCGTCGTCCGCCAGCAAAGCGGCCAGCTCCGCCTGGGAACGCACCGATTCACCCGTCAGGATGGCGGCGATGCGCGCCTGGCGGGCCGTTTTGGTGGCCGGGCTGGAGCCCGGCGCTGCCGGCGGAACGGACACTAGTTGCCAACCTCCACGGGCTGCAGTCCGTCAACCACGGCCAGGCCCGAGCGGTGCATGAGCCAGGCCATCAGGGCCTTCTGCGCGTGCAGCCGGTTCTCGGCCTCGTCCCAGACGATCGACTGCGGGCCGTCGATGACGCCCGCCGAAATCTCGTAGCCGCGGTACGCGGGCAGGCAGTGAAGCACGACGGCGTCATCCGCCGCGTGTGCCATGGCCGCCTCATCCACGGAGTACTCCCGGAACAGCTGCATCCGGGCTTCCTTTTCGGCTTCCTGGCCCATGGACACCCAGGTGTCCGTGGCCACGACGTCGGCGCCCTTGAGGGCCTCGGCGGCGTCGGTGGTGATCAGCACGGAACCGCCGGTCTGGGCAGCTCGTTCCTCGGCCGCGGCTACGATCTCTGCAGCCGGGAGGTAGCCAACCGGTCCGGCGATGCGGACGTGCATCCCGGCGGTGACGCCCGCCAGCAGGTAGGAATTGGCCATATTGTTGGCGGCATCGCCAAGGTAGCTCATGGTGAGGCCCTTGAGTTCGCCCTTGTGCTCCTTGACCGCGAGCAGGTCCGCGAGGAGCTGGCAGGGATGGTAGTCGTCGCACAGGGCGTTGATCACGGGCACGCTGGAGTTTTCCGCCATCACTACCAGGCCCGAGTGTGCGCCCGTGCGCCACACAATAGTGGAGACCATGCGTTCCAGGACCTTCGCGGTGTCCTCCACCGATTCCTTGTGGCCGATCTGTGCCTCGCCGGGGTTGATGATCAGGGCGTTGCCGCCCATGTCGGCAACGCCTGTGGCGAAGGAGACCCGGGTACGGGTGGAGGTTTTGTCGAAGATCACGGCTACGGTCTTGCGGCCGTTGCCCTCCGCGGCGAATGGCTGCACGCTGTAGGGCGCGGCCTTCATGCGGACGGCCAGGTCCAGGACCTCGGCCTGCTCAGCGGGGCTGAGGTCTGTGTCCTTTAGGAAGTGGCGGGTGGTGCTGGCTACAGGGGTCACTGCGCGTCCTTAGCTGTCTGGAGGATTGCCGGGAGGGCGGCGAGGAAGGTGCCTGCCTGGTCCTTGGTGAGGACCAGCGGAGGGGCAAGCCGGATGGTGCGCGGGCCGGGGCTGTTGACGATGAAGCCGGCGTCAAGGCCGGCGGTCACGGCGGCGGGGGCCACGTCGGCATCCAGGTCGAAGCCGATGAGCAGGCCTTCGCCGCGGACTTCGGTGACGCCGTCGACGGCGGCGAGTCCGGCGCGGAGGTAGTCCCCCACGGCAGCAACATTCTCCAGTACCCGCTGGCTTTCGATCGCGTGCAGCGTGGCCAGCGCGGCCGCCGTCGCCACCGGGTTGCCGCCGAAGGTGGTGCCGTGCTGGCCTGCGGTCAGGAGCGACGACGTCTGCTCACCGAACGTCAGGAGCGCGCCGATGGGGAAGCCGCCGCCGAGGCCCTTTGCCAGGGTGATGGCGTCCGGAACAATCCCGGCGTCCTCCGTCGCGAGCCATTTGCCGGTCCGGCCGATTCCGGTCTGGACCTCGTCCAGGATCAGCAGGGCTCCCGCTTTGGTACTCGCCTCGCGGGCTGCCTTCAGGTAGCCCGGGGGCAGCGGCCGGACTCCGGCTTCGCCCTGGATGGGCTCCAGGAAAACGGCGGCCACGGTCTCGTCGACTGCGGCTTCGAGGGCGTCAACGTCGCCGAACGGGATGTGGACCACGCCGCCGGGCAACGGCTCGAAAGGTGCTCGGTAGGCTTCCTTGGCGGTCAGGGCCAAGGCACCCATGGTGCGGCCGTGGAAGGCACCTTCCAGGGCTATGATCTTGGTGCGCTTTCCCGTGGTGCCGTCGGGGCTGGCTCCGTTGCGCCGTGCCAGCTTAAAGGCGGCTTCGTTGGCTTCGGTGCCGGAATTCGTGAAGAACACCTTGGAGCCCGCCGGGGCGTGCGTCAGTGCCAACAGCTTTTCGGCCAGTGCGATCTGGGTGGGGCTTGTGAAGAAGTTGGAGACATGGCCAAGGGTGGCCAGCTGGCTGGAGATCACGGAAGTGACAAATGGATGGGCGTGGCCCAGGGCGTTGACGGCGATGCCGCCGAGCAGGTCCAGGTATTCCTTGCCGTCGGCGTCCCAGACCAGGCAGCCGGCACCGCGGACCAGGACCCGCTGCGGGGTACCAAAGACGCCCATCAAGGACGTGGAGTAGCGAGCCAGCCAGTCAGCCCCACTGGTGTGGCCAACGAGTGCGCTTGCGGCGGCCTCCGCAGCGATGGGGGCCCCGCCCGCTTCGCGGTGCCCGACCACACCCGGCCGCCCATCGCTGCTGCGGCCTTCAGCCGACTGGCTTAGTCCTGTGTGGGTCATGCTGCGTTCACCTCTGTATCAGGGACGACCTGCGTGCCGATGCCCGCCGTCGTGAATGTTTCCAGGAGCATCGAGTGCGGCAAACGGCCGTCCACGATGTGCGCGCGTTCCACCCCGCCGTCAATCGCCTTGAGGCACGCTTCCATCTTGGGGATCATGCCGGATTCCAACGACGGCAAAAGCTGCCGCAGCTCCGAGGCCGTCAGGGAGGAGATGAGCGAGGACCGGTCCGGCCAGCTGGCGTACAGTCCTTCGACGTCAGTGAGGATCACCAGCTTGGACGCCCCCAACGCTTCGGCCAGGGCCGCCGCAGCAGTATCCGCGTTGACGTTCAGGACCTGGCCTGTTGTCTGGACCTCTCCGGCTGCGGTCTCGACGCCGTAGGACTCGATTTCCGGGGCCACGGTGGAGATGACCGGGATGCGGCCCGCGGCCAGGATGTCCAGGATGCCCTCCGGGTTTACGCCGACGACTTCGCCCACCAGGCCCAGGTCCACTTCCTCGCCGTCAATGACAGTGCCGGTCCGGACGGCACGGAGCAGGCCGCCGTCTTCGCCGGACATTCCCACGGCGTAGGGGCCGTGGGAGTTGATCAGGCCCACCAGTTCGCGGCCCACCTGGCCGGTGAGGACCATCCGGACCACGTCCATGGCTTCGGGGGTGGTGACGCGGAGGCCGCCTTTGAACTCGGACTCGATGCCCAGCCGCGCCAGCATGGAGTTGATCTGCGGGCCGCCACCGTGGACCACCACGGGGTGGATGCCCACATGGTGCAGGAATACCACGTCTTCGGCGAAGGCACGGCGCAGTTCGTCATTAACCATGGCGTTGCCGCCATATTTGATCACCATGGTGGTGCCGGCGAACCGTTGGATCCAGGGCAACGCCTCGATCAGCGTGCCAGCCTTGCTTTGGGCATCACTCATGGACGTCGTCTCACGGGTCTGGGTATTCATGCGTGCAGTATCTCCAGGGTTGCTGGTGGATCTAGCGTGAGGATCAGCTCGAGTAGGCGCTGTTCTCGTGGACGTAGTCGTGGGTGAGGTCGTTGGTCCAGATGGTGGCTTCGGCGTCACCGGACTGCAGGTCAATTTCCACCAGGACTTCGCGGGGTTCCAGGTCAACCAGGTTTCGGTCGTCGCCGATGCTGCCGCTGCGGCAGATCTGGATGCCATTGATGGCGACGTTCAGCTGGTCCGGTTCGAACACGGCGTCCGTGGTGCCCACCGCGGACAGCACGCGGCCCCAGTTGGGGTCCTTACCGAAGATGGCTGCCTTGAACAGGTTGGACCGGGCCACGGAGCGGCTAACGGTTTCGGCGTCCCGCTCGCTGGCCGCGTTGAACGTACGGATTGCGATATCGTGGCTGGCGCCTTCGGCGTCCCCGATCAGCTTGCGCGCCAGTTCAGCGCACACCTGGGTCAGCCCGGCACCAAAGGCTTCCGCGGACGGGACCGCGCCGGACGCGCCGGAAGCCAGCAGCACCACGGTGTCGTTGGTGGACATGCAGCCGTCCGAATCAGCCCGGTCGAAGGTGACGCGCGTGGCATCGCGAAGGACGACGTCGAGCATTTCCGCTTCGACGTCGGCGTCAGTGGTGAGGACCACCAGCATGGTGGCCAGGCCGGGTGCCAGCATGCCGGCGCCCTTGGCGATGCCGCCGATGGTGAACTCCTGGCCGTCGGCGTCCGTGCCGATGAACAGCGCGGACTTGGGCACCGAGTCTGTGGTCATGATGGCGTTGGCCGCATCCGGCCCGCCGTCGGTGCTGAGCGCTGCCGAGGCAGCTTCGACGCCCGGGAGAATCTTGTCCATGGGCAACTGCTCGCCGATCAGCCCGGTGGAACAGACAAACACGTCCGTCGCCGAGAGGCCCAGGACAGCAGCCACTTTCTCGGCCGTGCTGTGGGTGTTCTGGAACCCCAGGGGTCCGGTACAGGCGTTGGCACCGCCGGAGTTGAGGATAACTGCGTCCACTCGGCCATCCGAGACCACCTGGCGGGACCAGTGGACGGGAGCCGCGGCCACACGGTTGCTGGTAAAGACGGCGGCCGCCGCCTTGGACGGGCCGTCATTGACGACCAGGGCGAAGTCCGGCTTGCCGGACGTCTTCAGGCCGGCGGTGACGCCTGCGGCGCGGAATCCCAGGGGGGCGGTAACGGTCACGGTGCAACTCCCTGCAGGTTGAGGCCGGCGGTTTCCGGCAGGCCTAGCGCAATGTTCATGGACTGCACGGCGCCGCCGGCAGTTCCCTTGGTGAGGTTATCAATGACGCAAGTCACAATCACGCGGCCGGTGTGTTCATCCAGTGCCAGCTGCATGGCGGCGTGGTTGGAGCCCTGGACCGATTTGGTGGCAGGCCATTGTCCTTCCGGCAGGAGGTGGACAAACGGTTCGTCGTCGTAGGCATCAGCCCAGGCCTGGCGGAGGTCCGCAGCAGTGGTGCCGGGCTTGACCTTAGCGGTGGCGGTGGTGAGGATGCCGCGGCTCATCGGCGCGAGCGTCGGGGTGAAGGACACCGTGACGCTCTCCCCCGCGGCGCTGGAAAGCCCCTGTTCAATCTCGGGGGTGTGGCGGTGGCCGCCGCCCACGCCGTAGGGGCTCATGGAGCCCATCACCTCAGAACCGATGAGGTTCACCTTCGCGGCCTTGCCCGCACCTGAGGTGCCTGAGGCGGAGACGATCACGACGTCGTCGGGCTGGAGCAGCTTGGCGGCGAACCCGGGCGTCAGCGCCAAGAGGGCTGACGTCGGGTAGCAGCCCGGGACGGCGATCCGCGTGGCGCCCTTGAGGACCTCGCGCTGGCCGGGGAGCTCCGGCAGACCGTAGGGCCACGTGCCGGCATGGGCCGAGCCATAGAACTTTTCCCACGCTGCCGGATCTTCGAGGCGGTGGTCTGCGCCGGCGTCGATCACAATAGTGTCTTCGGGAAGCTGCGCCGCGATCTCGGCGGAAGCCCCGTGCGGGAGTGCCAGGAACACCACATCGTGCCCGGAAAGATTTTCCACCGTGGTGTCTTCCAGGATGCGGCTGGCCAGCCCATGCAGGTGCGGCTGCAGCTCACCGAGGCGGGAGCCTGCATTGCTGTGCGCTGTGATGGCACCGATGGTCACGTCCGGATGCCCTGCGAGGAGGCGCAGGACTTCTCCCCCGGCGTAGCCACTGGCTCCGGAGACGGCAACAGAAATAGTCATGCCCTGAATCTTACAGCAAAAGTATTCAGTGTGCCCGATATTTATGCATCCGCGTTTCTTCGATTCTCAGGGCCGCTAGACAAGCACGCGTAAGATGGGGTGAGGGTGATCCTGACCGTGCCGTCCGAATGTCGGCTGCACCGTTGCCCGAAACAGTTACGAGGCCCCGCTCCATGACCACCACCCTCCCCACGTCAGAGCGCCCTAAATCGCGTGTCCGGCAGCCCAACGCCGTTGTCCTGAGCTATTCGGAGCTGTTGAAGAGCGTCAAGGCTGAAGGCCTGCTGGAACGCCGCGTCGGTTTCTACATCACGCTCTTTGCCAGCCTGGTCCTCCTGATGGCCGCCACCTGGTTCGGCTTCGCCCTGATCGGCGACAGCTGGTTCCAGCTCCTCATCGCCGCGGCCGTCGGGGTTCTTTGCACGCAGCTGAGTTTCCTGGCCCACGAGGCCGGGCACCGCCAGATCTTCGCGTCGCGCCGGGCCAACGACTGGACGGCTCGGATCCTGGCCACCTCGGTGGCAGGCATGAGCTACTCCTGGTGGGAGCAGAAGCACGGCGCCCACCACAACCACCCCAATGTCATTTCCAAGGATCCGGACATTGCCACCGGGGCCATCGCCTTCCACACCGAAGGTGCCGCCACGCGGCAGGGCCGGTTTTCATTCCTGACCCGCAAGCAGGGCTGGTTCTTCTTCCCGTTGCTGTTCCTTGTTGGCCTCGGTCTGCAGATCGATTCGGTGAAGTTCGTCTTCCGCCGGGCCAAGGTCACGCACCGCTGGGTAGAGCTTCCCATTTTGCTGGTCCGGCTAAGCCTCCTGCCCGTGCTCGCTTTTACGTTCCTGCCGCTGGGAATGGCGTTTGCCTTCATCGGCGTGCAGCTTGCCGTGTTTGGTTTCTACATGGGCGCTTCCTTTGCACCGAACCACAAGGGCATGCCGGTCCTGCCCGCGGACAGCCGCGTGGACTTCTTCAGCCGCCAGGTCCTGACGTCACGGAACATCTCCGGCGGCCGGTTTATGGACATCCTGCTCGGCGGCCTGAACCGCCAGGCTGAGCACCACCTCTTCCCGGACATGGCACGCCCCCAGCTGGACAAGGCTGCCAAGATCGTCCGTGAGTACTGCAAGAAGCACCAGGTTCCCTACACGGAAACCACGCTGCTGCAGTCCTACGGCATCATCGTCCGCTACCTCAACGACGTAGGCCTTGCTGCAGGACGCCACTTCGAGTGCCCCATGGCCACGGTGACCCGGCGGTTCTAGCACCCCACGAGTCACGCGGCTCCCCCGTAAGACTCTTCCCCCGCATGACCCGAAGCGACGGCCGGCTACCGGCCGTCGCTTCGCCGTCGGTGGCGGTGTCCCTAGGATGGTCAGAGACACCGGCCGCGGGAAATCCCCGCCCGGAGAGGAGACCCTTTATGCATGCCATCGTCGCCCGCCAGTCCGGAGGCCCGGAAGTCCTCGAGCTTGCCGAGGAGGACCGACCGACGCTTGGCCCTGGCCAATTGCTCATGAAAGTGGCGGCCACGGGCGTCAATTTCATTGACACCTACCAGCGCGGCGGCATGTACAAGGTTGCCTACCCTTTCACGCCGGGCTCAGAGGCAGCGGGCGTTGTCGAGGAAATCGGCGAGGGCGTTGAGGGCTTTACCGCAGGCAGCCGGGTGGCAACAGCCGAGGGCCGGCAATGCTACGCAGGCTACACCGTGGTGGACGCTGCGAAAGCGCTCCCCGTACCGGATGGCGTGGACCTTCTGACGGCGGCTGCGTTGCCCCTCCAGGGCATGACCGCCCACTATCTGATCAACTCATCTTTCAAGGTGGAGCCCGGCCACACAGTGCTGGTCCATGCGGGCGCAGGCGGCGTGGGTCTGCTGATTACCCAGCTCCTGAAGGCCCGCGGAGCCCGGGTTATCACCACGGTCTCCACCGACGAGAAGGAAGCACTGGCCAAGGGAGCCGGCGCCGACGTTGTGCTCCGCTATGAAGGATTCGCCGAAGCAGTCCGCGACCTCACGGACGGCGCCGGCGTCCAGGTGGTCTACGACGGCGTGGGAAAAGATACGTTTGACGGTTCGCTTGCCAGCCTGCGCACACGCGGCTTCCTTGTCCTGTTCGGGGCCGCCTCCGGGGCGGTGCCGCCGGTGGATCCGCAGCGGCTCAATGCCGGCGGCTCGCTGTCGCTGACGCGGCCGACACTGGCGCATTTCCTCGCCAACCCGCAGGAACGGCTGTGGCGCTCCAGCGAGGTCTTTGGGGCCGTAGCCGACGGAAGCGTGAAGGTACGGATCGGTGCCACCTACCCCCTGGCCGAGGCGCGACGCGCCCATGAGGACCTCGAGGGCCGGCGCACCACGGGCAAGGTCCTGCTGGTTCCCTAATGGCGCCCGCTTCCCGCGTGAAAAGAACATGAATCTTCAACGAACCCTGGACACCTTCCATTCACTTTCCTCAGGCAGAATCCGTCCGTGAGTGAGCATCAGTCAAACGTCGTGGCATCCCTGCCGGAAAATCTATACCGCCCCCAGCTGGCCGGTATGCCCCTAGCCCCGCCCGAGCGGACCCTCATGGCTATCCTGGAGGACTCGGCAGCAAGATTCCCCGAGGCATCGGCGCTCGACGACGGCCGGGGTTCCCTGAGCTACGCCGACCTGATGACCGCGGTCCGGGCCAAAGGACGTGAGCTCCAGGCCGCCGGGCTGGGCGCCGGCGACAGGATCGGCGTGCGGATTCCGTCTGGGACCAACGAGCTGTACATCTCGATTCTCGCGATCCTGCACATCGGTGCCGCCTACGTGCCTGTGGACGCCGACGACCCCGAGGAACGTGCAAGGCTCGTCTTCGGCGAGGCAGGCGTGGCCGCAGTGCTCACCGGCGGGGCCGCAGTCTCCGAACCTGGCTCCCGGGAACCCGCAGAACGCCGTGAAGCCGAGCGCCGTGCTGCCGAACCCGGAGATGACGCGTGGGTGATCTTTACGTCCGGGTCCACCGGCACACCCAAGGGCGTCGCCGTCCGCCACCGCTCCGCCGCTGCCTTTGTTGACGCCGAAGCCCGGCTCCTCCTGCAGGAGGAACCCCTCGGCCCGCAGGACAGGGTGCTGGCAGGGCTTTCCGTCGCCTTTGATGCCTCGTGCGAGGAAATGTGGCTTGCCTGGCGTCATGGTGCCTGCCTGGTGCCCGCGCCGCGTGCCCTGGTCAGGACGGGAACGGACCTCGGCCCGTGGCTCATCAGCCACGGCATTACCGCAGTGTCCACTGTTCCTACACTTGCTGCCCTCTGGCCGGCCGAGTCCCTGGAGAGTGTCCGGCTCCTGATTTTCGGCGGCGAGGCCTGCCCGCCCGAGCTCGCCGAGCGGCTTGCCGTCCCGGGCCGTGAAGTATGGAACACCTACGGCCCCACGGAGGCCACGGTAGTGGCCTGCGCGGCCCCTCTGGGCGGCCCCAGTCCGGTCCGGATCGGGCTGCCGCTGGACGGCTGGGACCTGGCCGTGGTGGATGCCGAAGGGCTGCCCGTCGACGAAGGGGACATCGGCGAGCTGATCATCGGCGGCGTCGGGCTGGCCCGTTACCTTGACCTGGACAAGGACCGGGAGAAGTACGCGCCCATGCCGTCCTTCGGCTGGGATCGCGCTTACCGTTCCGGCGATCTGGTCCGCTACGAAGCCGCCGGACTGATCTTTATGGGCCGCGCCGACGAACAGGTCAAGCTCGGTGGACGCCGGATCGAGCTGGGCGAAATTGACGCCGCCCTGCAGGCCCTCCCCCACGTTGCCGGAGCTGCGGCGGCCGTACGGACTACCGCGGCGGGCAACCAGATCCTGGTGGGATACCTGGCCGCCGCTGATGCGGACCTTGATCTGGTGGCAGCCCGCGAACTCCTGGCGGCGAGTCTCCCCGCCCCCCTCATTCCGCTGCTGACCGTCGTCGAGTCCCTGCCTACGAAAACCAGCGGCAAAGTGGACCGTCATGCCCTGCCCTGGCCATTAACCGGGACCGGCGCGGCGGAGGCCGACGCTGCTCCGTTGAACCTGCCGGAAGATGCCGCCTGGGTGGCCGAACAGTGGACTGCCGTCCTTGGCAGCCCCGTATCAAGCCTCGACGCCGACTTCTTCGCCTACGGCGGCGGCTCGCTGTCCGCTGCCCAGCTGGTCTCCGCCCTCAGGGGCCGGTACCCGACCATCACGGTCGCCGACATCTATGCCACGCCCAGGATCGGGGCCCTGATTGATGCGGCCCGCCAGACGCTTCCCGACGGAGTGGCCGCCGGACCGGCGCCGTCCAGGACTGTGCGCCCCACCGCGTTCAAGTCCCAGGTCTTTCAGACGTTGATGGGCATTCCCTTGCACATCTTGGTGGGGATGCGCTGGCTGACCTACGTCATGGCGGCTAACAACGTGCTGGCCGCTTTGGCCGGCTTCAGCGCGGCCCCCACCGTTTCCTGGTGGTGGGTGGCCGCATCCTGGCTCGTATTCGTCTCTCCGGCCGGCCGGATGCTGTTTTCCGTGGCCGCGGCCCGGATCCTGCTCCGGAAGGTGGGACCTGGAACGTACCCGCGCTCCGGGCGCGTGCACCTGCGCCTCTGGCTGGCCGAACAGATCCAGGACCTAGCCGGTGCCATCAGCCTCGCCAGCGCACCGTGGGTGCCGTACTACGCCCGGGCGCTGGGCGCCAAGATCGGCAACGACGTCCAGCTGCACTCGCTGCCGCCGGTAACCGGGCTGCTTTCCCTCGGCAGTGGCTCCAACGTCGAGCCTGAGGTGGATCTTTCCGGTTGGTGGATCGACGGGGACATCGTCCACATCGGGGCGGTCCACATCGGGGCAGGAGCCAGCATCGGGGCGCGCAGCACGCTGATGCCCGGGGCTTCCATCGGCGCCGGAGCCCAGGTGGAGCCGGGCTCGGCCGTCCTCGGCAAGGTGAAGGCCGGCCACCACGTGGCCGGGTCCCCGGCCGAGCGTCGGGGCAAGGCCAAGCACTCGCTGCCGGACACTCCCGCAGAACATCGGCTGATTGGTCGGCTCTGGTTCGCCGGATTCGCCGCGGCTTCGGCCGTGCTGGCCCTGATCCCTTACGTGTCCGCCGCCGCCGCGGCACTGGTGGTCTTTGGCTTTATCCGGGGCAGTGAATCGCTCTCCGCCGCCGTCCCGCAGCTCCTGCTCGGCCTCGCACCCGCGGCCCTCGTGTGGTTCGTCGTCAACCTGCTGCTCATTTTGGTCACCACCCGGTTGCTCGGCATCGGCCTAGCCGAGGGCTACTACCGCGTCCGCAGCCGGATCGGCTGGCAGGTCTGGGCCACGGAACGCGTACTGGACTTGGCCCGCGACCTGCTCTTCCCGATCTACGCCAGCCTTTTCACTCCAGTCTGGCTGCGCCTCCTCGGTGCCAAGATCGGCAAGAACGTCGAAGCCTCCACGGTCCTGCTCATCCCCAAGATGACCACCGTGGGCGAAGGCGCCTTCCTGGCCGACGACACCATGGTGGCCTCCTACGAGCTCGACGGCGGGTGGCTGCGAATTGCGCCTGCGAAGATCGGCAAGCGCTCCTTCCTGGGCAACTCCGGCATGACCGCTGCCGGGCGGAACGTCCCCAAGAACTCACTCGTCGCCGTCCTGTCGGCCACACCAGCCAAGGCCAAGTCCGGGACGTCGTGGCTGGGCAGCCCGCCCGTGCGGCTCCGGCGCACCGCCATCGCCTCGGATGACACGCGCACCTTCCAGCCGCCGCTGAGGCTCAAGATTGCGCGCGGCCTCTGGGAACTGGGCCGCTTCGTCCCCGTCATGACCACGGTCTCCATCGCAGCCGCCGTGATACTTGCCTTCGACTGGCTGGCCGCCACGTACAACTACGGAATTGCCGCAGCCCTGGGCGGTGTCGTGATGCTGCTGGCGGGCGCGGTGGCCGCGGGCAGCGCCGTCGTCGCCAAATGGGTCCTCGTGGGACGGATCCGTACCGGCGAACACCCGCTCTGGAGCTCCTTCATCTGGCGCAATGAGGTGGTGGACACGTTTATCGAAATGGTCAGCGCCCCCTGGTTCGCCCGTGCAGCAACCGGCACGCCGGCCCTGGTCTGGTGGCTCCGGGCGCTCGGCGCACGGATCGGCCGCGGAACATGGTGCGAAAGCTACTGGCTCCCCGAAGCTGACCTCGTGTTCCTCGGGCGGAACTCCACCGTCAACAGGGGCTGCGTGGTCCAGACGCACCTGTTCCACGACCGCGTCATGAGCCTGGACACTGTTACCCTCGAAGACGGAGCAACCATGGGGCCCCACGGTGTCATCCTGCCGCAGGCGAGCATCGGCAGCGGTGGAACTGTAGGGCCGGCGTCGCTGGTGATGCGGGGCGAATCGGTGCCAGCCGCGACCTATTGGATGGGTAACCCGGTGAGCCCCTGGAGCGGTCCCGCAGCGTCCGCTCCCAAACCACGGTAGCCCTGCAGCTGTCCTGCCGCCCCTACGCTGATCGGAAAGACCGACTTATGAGTTCCCCCGCACCGAGCCCGACGGCCGCGAGTACCGGCCCTGCCCGCACGTCGGAGCAGGCTGCTTCAGCACCTGATCCCTACATGCCGGGCCATGGCACGAACGCGTACAAGGTCAGTCGCTATGAACTGGACCTTGACTACAAGCTCAGCAGCAACCGCCTAAGCGGGCGCGCGGTCCTGCGCGCTGTCACCCAGTACGCGACGGCGGCCCTTGTGCTGGACCTGACGGGGCTCCGGGCCACGAAGATCCAGCTCAGCGGGCGCCGGGTAAAAAAGTTCAGCCAGCGCGCCGGGCAATTGGTCATTGTGCCCGAGGCCGCACTGCCGGCGGGCGAGGAATTTACCCTGGATATCCGGTACGAAGGCAACCCTGGTCCCCGGCGCGGGTTCTGGGGCGAGGTGGGCTGGGAAGAACTCACCGACGGCGTCCTCGTGGCCGGCCAGCCGAACGGTGCCGCCTCCTGGTTCCCGTGCAACGACCACCCCGGTGACAAGGCCAGCTACCGGATCAGTGTGACCACCGACGCCAGTTACCGGGCCGTGTGTAACGGCACGCTGGTCTCCCATACCAGCAGGGCCAGCCGCGAGACCTGGGTCTACGAGCAGGCGGAGCCCATGGCCACCTACCTTGCCACGGTCCAGATCGGCCGGTATGAGTTCCTCACACTGACTCCCTTCCCCGTGGACGGGCAGGTTCCGCAGTTCGCCGCCATCCCGGCGCTGTTGGTCGATGCGGCCCGCGAAGGCCTGGCGAGGCAGCCGGAGATGATGCGCACCTTTGCCAACTGCTTCGGGCCCTACCCGTTCTCGGAATATTCCGTGGTGGTGACCGAAGACGAGCTGGAAATACCGCTAGAGGCGCAAACGCTTTCCATCCTGGGCCGGAACCACCTGACGCAGGAGTGGGAGTCCCAGCGCCTCATCGCCCACGAGCTCGCGCACCAGTGGTTCGGGAACTCCCTCACCGCCGCGTCCTGGACGGACATCTGGCTCCACGAGGGCTTCGCCTGCTACGCGGAGTGGATCTGGTCCGAGGAAGCAGGCGTCCTACCCGTCGCGGACCGGGCCGCCTCAGCCTGGCGGAAGCTGGCCGCCGGCAGCCAAGACATCATCGTGGGCGATCCCGGGCCGGAGCTTATGTTTGATGACCGAGTCTACAAGCGCGGAGCCTTGGCCCTGCATGCCCTGCGGATCCGTTGCGGCGACCTGGCATTTTTTGCGCTGTTGCACGATTGGACGGATGCCCACCGTCACGGTTCGGTGTCCACGGCGGCCTTTATCATCGCCGCGGACCGGGCCACCGGCCTGGACACGGAGGCGCTGCTGCACCCGTGGCTGCTCGAGGCAACCCTTCCGCCGCTGCCTGTGCGCTGACGGGCAACGCCGCTAGCGGGCCCCAGCTCTATTGTTCGGCCAGCGCGCTAGCTGCCGGTTCGTGAAACCGCGACGGCGGCGCGAAAGTTGAGCGGGAGGCCCGCCTCTCCGGCGGCCAGGTCCCGGATTCCCGGGCGGGACAAAACATCGAGGGTGTCCGGGGCAGTAATGAGGCCGTCGCCCGTCATCTTGAGCCATGCTTCCTTGCGCGTCCAGAGCCGTGCCCGCTCCTGCAGCAGCTGAGGCCCGGCCAGCCCGTCGAGGGCCGCGCGCTCGGCGGCGGTGAGCGCCACGCCGTCGAACCCTTCAAAGGCCATGCCGGACGGGTCCGCCAGGTCCACGCCTATCGTGAGTCCGGCAGGTGGCTCCACAACAGCGCCCAGCAGGATCCAACCGGAACTCCGGGACAGGCTCAGCGCGAGCGGCACCGGTTCTCCCCTGAGCATGTAACCGGGCCTGCCGTGCGATAACTCGGGGCCGGCGCCGCACCGGGGGCAGCTGAAGTGTGTGATTAAATCCGACGCCGGGACGTCCAGGAGTTCTGCGGCGAACGTTCGCAGGGCACGCCGGCCAGCCACAAAGACGGCCCGTGGGCGAGGAGCCAGGGCGGCGGCGCGGGCCAGTTCGGCAGGCCCCAGCAGTACCGGCTGGCGGCCCGCCGTCGGCTCCCACCCTCCCGGTAGGCCGGGAGGGCAGGAACGCAGGACCGGCATTGGAGAGCCCGGCCTCGCCATCCGGATCCGGGCTTAGCGCTGCACGGCGCCGAAGCGCTCTGCAGCCAGGGCCACAGCGTTTTCGCGCGCAGCCGAGGCCTCATCGGCAGTCAACGTCCGGTCCGTAGCCCGGAAACGCAAGCCGAAGGCCAGCGATTTCTTGCCTTCTTCAATACCCTTGCCGGCGTAGACGTCGAACAGCGCCACGTCCTCCAACAGCTCGCCGGCGCCTTCGCGCAGAGCCTCGAGGACCTGGTCCGCGGGAATGTCCTGCGGTACCACCAGGGCAACGTCCTGGGTGGCTACCGGGAACGTGGAGATGTGGCGGGCCACAATCACATCCGCGGCTGCCTCGAACAGCGCATCCGCGTTGAATTCCAGCGCCACCGAACGGGCAGGCATGTCGTGCGCGGCCACGAGCTTCGGGTGCAGCTCGCCGGCGTAACCCACCACTTCACCGGTCCGAAGCGAGAGCTGCGCAGCGCGGCCCGGGTGGAACGCCTGGTGCGCACCCTGGCTGACAACGACCTCCACACCCAGGACATCCCCGGCGAGCCGGGCAATATCCAGCGCGTCGGACCAGTCCCACAAGCGCGGCGTGTGGCCGGCGGCAGCGGGTGAATCGTGGCCCGTGAGGACAGCGGCGACGTACAGCGGCTGGTCCGGGACGCCGTCGTACAGCGCATCCAGCACCTCGTCGGAAGGCTTGACGCCCAGCGGCGGGATGGACGGTGTTCCCACGGTCCCGCCGGGCAGGAAAACGAGGCCCGACTCGAAGAGCGCCAGGTCGCGGAAGCCGCGGGAGTAGTTCCGCTTGGCCACCTCGATGAGCCCGGGGAGGATGGACGTGCGCAGGAAGCCGTGTTCCTCGCTAATCGGGTTCGCCAGCTTGACCGCGCTCCGGGCAGCACCCTGCTCGGCGACGCCGAACGTCTCGTTGGCGGCCTTGGAGACGAACGGGTAGGCCAGGACTTCGGTCAGACCGGCGTCAGCCAGTGCCTGGATGAGCCGACGGCGCTGCTGCTGCACGCGGGTCAGGCCACGTCCCGGAGGGGCCACCGGAAGGGTGGCGGGGATGTTGTCGTAGCCCACCAGCCGCGCGATTTCCTCGGAGAGGTCTTCCTTGGTTTCCAGGTCGTTGCGCCAGCTGGGGGCGGTAACGGTCCAGCCGCCGTCGGCTTTTTCCACCACGGCACCGAGGTCCACCAGCGAGGTGGTGATCTGTTCTTCCGTGAAGTCGATGCCGATCCGCTGGGCGGCGAAGGCAGCCGGTAGCGCGATGGTCACGGCGTCCGGCGCGGTCCCGACGTCGGTCCCCGCCTGGTCAGCAACCCCACCGGCAAGTTCCACCAGGAGGTCAACAACACGCTGGGCAGCGATGTCCGCCACGTGCCAGTCGACGCCGCGCTCGAAGCGCTTGGACGCCTCGGACGGCAGCTTGTGCCGGCGGCGGGATCGGCCAATGGACACCTCGTCGAAGTGCGCCGCCTCAACCAGGACGTTCGACGTCGAATCGCTCACCTCCGTGGCTGCACCGCCCATCACACCGGCAATGCCGATCGCGCCGGAACCGTCCGTGATGAGGAGGTCCTCGACGTCGAGCGTGCGCTCCTTGTCGTCCAGGGTGGTGATCTTCTCCCCCGCCACGGCGCGCCGGACCACGATGTCGCCGGACAGTTTGTCCAGGTCATAGCAGTGCGTGGGCTGGCCAAGCTCGAGCATCACGTAGTTGGAGATGTCCACCGGCAGGGAGATGGAGCGGATTCCGGCAAGCCGCAGCCGCGAGGTCATCCACGGGGGCGTCGGCTTGGTGGCATTGACACCGCGGACGGTGCGGGCCACGAAACGGTCGCAGCCGGGCTTGCCGTAGACGGGAGCATCATCGTTGAGCTTCACGCCGTAGCCGCCGGAAAGTTCCGCCGGGGCCCGGACCTCGGCGGCGGGGTCCGTGAAGGAAGTTCCGGTGGCGTGGGCGTATTCACGGGCCACACCACGGATGGAGAACGCGTAGCCGCGGTCCGGAGTCACGTTGATCTCGGCTGCCTGGTCATAGAGGCCCAGCAGTTCCATGGCGTCCGTGCCGATTTCCGGATCAAGCCCGATGCGGGACAGGACCAGAATGCCGTCGTGGTCCTCGCCGATGCCAAGCTCGCGGACGGAGGCGATCATGCCGGCGGAGAGGTGGCCGTACGTCTTCCGGGCGGAGATACGGAAGTCGCCGGGCAGGACCGCTCCGGGCAGGGTGACCACTACTTTGTCGCCCTCAACGAAGTTGTGGGCGCCGCAGATGATCCCCTGCACGCCGGAGGGGTCGATGCCGTCGCCGGTCAGGGTCTGTTCCTGGCCTTCGGGGACAACCCGGACCTGGCACCAGTTGATGGTCTTGCCGTTGGTCTGGGGTTCCTTGACGACGCTCAGGACCTGGCCCACCACAACCGGACCCTGCAGGGCGTCCGTGGGGCGGTGGACGTCCTCTTCTTCAAAGCCAACCTTGACCAGTTCGGCCATAACGTCTTCGGCCGTTGCTCCGGCCGGTACTGCTGCGAATTCACGCAGCCAGGAAAGTGGGATACGCACTGTTAGATCTCCATCCCGAAATGCTCGCTGAAACGTACATCGCCTTCGATCATGTCGCGCATGTCGCCCACCTCATTGCGGAACATTAGGGCGCGCTCGATGCCCATGCCGAAGGCAAAGCCTGAATAGATGTCCGGGTCGATGCCCGCCGCGCGGAGCACGTTGGGGTTGACCATGCCGCAGCCGCCCCACTCGATCCAGCGCGGGCCGCCCTTTGCGCCCGGGTGCCAGATGTCCAGCTCGGCGGACGGCTCGGTGAACGGGAAGTAGTTCGGGCGCAGTCGGACCTGGGCTTCGTCGCCGAACATCTGGCGGGTGAAGTGTTCCAGAGTTCCGAGAAGGTCGGCCATGCTCAGGTTCCTGTCGATGGCGAGGCCCTCGAACTGGTGGAACACCGGAGTGTGGGTGGCGTCCAGCTCATCGGTGCGGAACACCTTGCCCGGGCACAGCACATAGATGGGCAGTTCGCGCTCCAGCATGGAGCGAACCTGCACCGGGGAAGTATGGGTCCGCATTACGAGGTGGGCTTCGGGGGGCTCCACGAAGAAAGTGTCCTGCATTTCGCGGGCCGGGTGGTCCGGCTTGAAGTTCAGGGCGTCGAAGTTAAACCATTCAGATTCCACCTCGGGGCCTTCGGCGATTTCCCACCCCATGCCAACAAAGATGTCCGCCACGCGGTCCTGCAGCGTGGAGAGTGGGTGACGGGCTCCTGCCCGACGACGGCGGGGTGCGGCAGTGACGTCCACTGTCTCTTCCAGCAGGATCCGGGCGTCGTTTTCGGCTTCCAGCTCGGCGGTACGGTCGGCGAGCGCCTTGTTGACCCGGCCCCGGGAGGAACCCATGAGTTTGCCGGCTACGGCTTTCTGGTCTTTCGGCAGTCCGCCGATCTCCCGGTTGGCCAGGCTGAGCGGTGACTTCTCACCGGTGTGCGCCAGCCTCACCGCCTTGAGTTCGTCAAGGGAGCCGGCGCCGGCAATGGCGGCGATGGCCTGGTCTACAGCGGCAGTGATGGCGGCTTCATCCGTAGGGTTCGGGATGGCGGCGCCCGGCAAAGTTTCAGTCATCTACTGTTCTTAGCTACGAGTCGGGGCTGCCGGTGAGCGGTGCGGCCGTGCGAGGTTTCCCGGCAGCGCATCCGTCACTGGCAGGTCATTCCGTGAATCCATGCTTGATGAATGCACTCGATGACCAGGTCAGGGCACACCGATCAAGACTGGTGGCCGCTATCCTCCAGTCTAAGTGAAGGCTCCGGCTACCATGGCCTCATGACACAAGGGCAGGGCCGGGCAGCCGCGCAGCTGTTGACGCCGGGGCAGCGGGTGCGGCAGCTCGCCAACCTGGCCAACGGAACTACCCTGTTGGGCTTGGCGGTTGCCGCAGCTGCGGGAACCGCCGTCAGCCAAGGCCCCCGAGGGCTGGTCATAGCGTCCGGATACCGGTGGCGCATTCCGTATGCGGGAGCCTTCACTCTTGGCAACATGGTCATCTGCCGGATTCAGACTGAAGAACTGACATCCAATCCGGCGCTCCTCGGGCATGAGGAAAAGCACTGCAGCCAGTACGCCTACTGCCTGGGTCTGCCCTTCCTTCCGCTGTATTTCTTGGCTGCAGGCTGGTCGCTGCTACGGACGGGCGATCCGGCGTCCGCAAATTACTTCGAACGGCAAGCCGGCCTGGCAGCCGGCGGTTACGTTGACATCAGGACACCAAGGCCGGCGCCCCAGGGGCCGGCGGAATCGAGGTCTGACAATGACGGGCGAACCCAATACCAGGACCATCACCGTGACCGGAACGGGGACGGCCGAGGCGCCACCTGACCTACTGACCATTTCCGTGGGCATCGAATGCCGGCGGGACAGCGTGGGCACCGCTTATGCGGATGCGGGATCATCGTCCGGCGCTGTATCCAGTGCGCTCCGCCAGCATGGCGTGGCCGACGCGGACATCCGGACGTCCGGGCTGAATGTCCGGCCGGAGTTCGTCTGGCGCGACGGCGGGGGCCAGCAAGTGACCGGGTATGTGGCCTCCAGTGTGCTTACAGTACGCCTGCGCCAAGTGACTGCGGCGTCCGGTCTTATTGCCGCCGCAGTAGGTGCCGGCGGCGACGACGTGCGTCTGCACGGACTGGAGCTTGGTTTCTCGGATGAGTCAGCCGTTGCCGCCCTTGCCCGGGAAGCTGCGTGGCAGGATGCCGTCGCCCGGGCCGAACAGTTTGCGTCCCTGGCGTCCGCACGGCTTGGCCCGGTGATCTCCCTTGCCGAGCACCCTGATGCGCCCGGGCCAGTTCCGGTGGCCCGACTCCAGCGCGCGGCCGCCAGCGAAGCCATCAGCGTGGAAGCGGGCCACGCGAGCATCAACGCCAGCGTCACTGTGGTGTGGGAACTGCAGGCCTGACGGCTCCCCCAGCCGGTGTCGAGTCCGGCGCGCGCACTTCCGCAGTATCCGGTCCTTGACTTAAGTTCGAACATATCTTCGAATAGAAGACATGAGATGGGATGCACAAGCACTGATGCCCCGGCCCGCCGATGACCTCGGAAGTGGCCCATCACCCGCCTTGCTCCCCCTTGCCGGGTTGGTCCGTTCGGTCACCACCCCCGAATTCGCCGGCATCACCTTCCATGAGGTCACCGCCAAATCGGTGCTCAACAAGGTGGTGGCCGGGTCGCGGATGCCGTTCGAGTGGACCGTGAACCCGTACCGCGGCTGCAGCCATGCCTGTGTTTACTGTTTTGCGCGCAAGAGCCACACGTACTTGGACTTTGACGCCGGGCTGGATTTTGACAGCCAGGTGGTGGTCAAGGTCAATGCCGCCGAGGTCCTCCGGAAGGAGCTGGCCAAGCCGTCCTGGGGCCGCCACCAGGTGGCGCTTGGCACCAACACCGATCCCTACCAACGGGCCGAGGGCCGCTACCAGCTGATGCCGGGAATCATCACGGCGCTGGCGGACTCAGGAACACCGTTGTCCATCCTCACCAAGGGGACGTTGTTGGCCCGGGACATTCCGCTCCTGAAGCGGGCTGCCGCCCAGGTGCCGGTAGGGGTGGGCATTTCCCTGGCGATGACGGACGAGGCACTCTCGGAAGCCGTGGAACCAGGCACGCCGGGGCCGCGTGCGCGGCTGAAGCTGGTCTCCCGCTTACGTGATGCCGGGCTCCCCTGCGGTGTAATGGCGATGCCCATCCTGCCGTGGCTGTCGGACAGTGACGAAGCGCTCGATGCCCTGTTCGGCTCCTTGGCCGCCGCAGGGGCCACAGGTGTGACGGCAGGCGCCCTTTACCTGAAGCCGGGTACCCGGGAATGGTTTATGGAGTGGATTGCCAGGAACCACCCGGAACTGGCAGGCCGCTACCGGAGGCTCTACGGCACAGGCTCCTATGCCTCCAAGGAATACCGCACGTGGCTCGCCGCCAAAGTCCGCTACTTCAAGCAGCGGCACGGCTTTGCAAGTTTCCACGGCTTCAGCCACCGCGATTTGGAGGACGACCCCCGCGGCGAGGAAGCCTCGTATCCGGCCGGGAGCATCCCTTCACCAAACTCCGTCGGCGCGCAAAAGCGCCCGGCTGCGGAGACCCAGCCCGCCGCTACCGGGCCGCGTCAGCAGCCCACCCTGTTCTAGTGGCAGATTCCTAGCTGGCCGGAACGACCAGACCCTTGTACTTCTCCTGCAGGAAGTCCTTCATGTCCTGGGAGGTCAGTATCTTGTAGAGCTTCTGCACCCGGGGATCGTCCGTCATCTCGGCCTTGACCGCAAGCACGTTGTAGTAAGCGCTGTCCTTACCTTCCACCAGCAACTGCTTATCCGCGCTCAATCCGGCAGGCAGTGCGAACGCCAGGGTCACAATGGCGGCGTCCTTGTCGTTGAGGGCCTGCGGGAGGCTGGCGTTCTCAATCTCGGTGAACTGGATGTTCTTCGGGTTGGCCGTAACGTCCTTAAGCGTGATGGGATTCTCTGTCACCTCGATGAGGCCCTTCGAGGCGAGCAGCTTCAGGGCCCGGGACTCGTTGGTGGGATCGTTGGGGGATGGCGACGCTGGCGCCGTCGGGCAGGTCCTGCAGTTCGGCGATGTCATTCGAGTAGAGCGCCATCGACGGCAGGTAGACCTTACCGACGCTGACCAGGTTCTTGCCGGACGCTTTGTTGTACGTCTCCAGGAAGGTGGTGGTCTGGGAGAGGTTGGCATCCATGTCACCGTCGCTGACGGCGGGGTTCGGCGTGTAGTCGCTGAACTCCTTGTACTCGGCCGTCAGGCCCTCGGCCTCAGCAAGCTCGCGCTGGACATGTTTGAGCATGTCCCATGGCGGGGACGGCCAGGGCCCCCACCTTGATGGTGCTGGACGCATCGGAAGAGCTGCTGGAACCGCAGGCGGACAGCGCCAGGACGACTGCGATACCGGCGGCTGCTGCTTTGATGACATGTGTTCGGATCATGGGGATCCCCTTCAGGATGGTGCGGGGTGATATGGGGATGCGTGCACGTAGGGAAATACAGAGCGCTGTGGTGGTCACCAACAGCACACCGGCGGCCAGCCCGAACAGGACGGTGAATAGCAGGCTGACGCCCACGGTGTAGAAAGTTTCCCCGGCGCCCTTGAGGATCGTCTCAAACCAGTCTGCCCAGAAGTACGGATCATTGCGGTCAATCACTTGATTACCTCCACAAATAGCCCCTGCGACCGAAGGTGGGCTATGGCCGCGTCCACGGCCTGCCTCTCCCCCGGGAGTTCCAGCCTGGTCCGCCCGGTCTGGTGCCCGTGGATGGTTTCGAGCGCGGCGCCGAGGATGCCGACGTCAATGCCGCGCTTGCGTGCCAACTGGGCGAAGACAGGGCGGCCCACGGTCACGCCGGTAAGGTGATCTCCACTATGGTGTTCGCCGTCTCGGGAATCTCACCGAGGGGAAAAAGCGCATGGCCGAGCAAGGGACTTTCCGTAGTCAACAACTGCTCCACCGATCCCTGCTCCAGGATTTTTCCCTGGCTCATCACGGCGGCGGAGTCGCAGATCCGTTTCACGACGTCCATTTCGTGGGTGATCAAAAGCACGGTCAATCCTAGGTCATGAGCTGCCGGATCAGGTCCAGGATCTGCTGCGTTGTGTCAGGGTCCAGCGCCGAGGTGGCCTCATTGCTGAGGAGGACGGACGGGCTGGACGCCAGGGCGCGGGCGATGCCCACCCGCTGCTTCTGGCCGCCGGACAGCTGGGCGGGATATGCCGAAGCCTTTCCATGAAGGCCTACAAGCTCCAGGAATTCCAGCGAACGCGTACGGCACTGCCCGCGGCTGGCACCGGTGATTTCCAGGGACAGCTCCACGTTCGCCTGGACAGTGCGACTGCTGAGCAGGTTGAAGTGCTGGAAGATCATGCCGATGTTGTGCGGTGCCGCGCGCAGTTCCGCCCCTTCCAGGGTGGTCATGTCACGGCCGTCAACGGTGACGCTGCCGGATTCGGGACGCTCCAGTGAATTGATGGCGCGGATCAGGGTGCTTCCGGCATCATGGCGCTCCTCAGAAGTTCTGTGCTGTGATGAATCCGGAATGCCCTCCGGGGAAACGGCGCCGAACATACGCCGCGATTTTGGGCGTCGGGCCGTCCTAAAATTCAGCGGGGGCAGTTGAAACAACAGGTGTGCCCAAGGATTCAAGAAGTGCCCGGACAATAGGGAAGTCGGCCGGGATCCACGGAAGACTGAGAGCTTCATCACGGTTCGTAGTGCTGATCCATTTCAGCAGGTCGTGGTCTTCGAGCGGCTGGGGATCACCGTTGGAAATTTCCGCCAACCACACCCGCATGCTGGCCCGCTCGTTCAGCCGCCAGCCAGCCGCCGTCCCGGCGGGGAGTTCCGGCCCCAGACGGACCTCTACGCCAAGTTCCTCCCTGAGTTCCCGGTGCAGCGCAGCCTCGCACTGTTCCGCGGCCTCCACCTTGCCGCCGGGGAATTCCCAGAGTCCAGCGAACTGCTCGGGAGCAGTCCGTCTGGCTACCAGCATGCGCGTCGGCTTCATTAACGAGTCCACTATTGCTCCGCCAACTACCTGTATCAGTCCACTCACCGCACCAGTCTATGAGGGAGAATGGTCTTCGGGCCTTCCCCAGCAACCCCTTTGAAAAGCAGGCACATGAGCAGCGTCGTCCAAACACCCACCGCGTCCAAGGCGAAGACTCCGCACGTTGGCGCAGCGATTTTCGCGCTGGCCATGGGCGGCGTCGGAATCGGCGTCACGGAGTTCACCATGATGGGCCTGCTGAAAGAGGTGGAACAAGGACTCAGCATCAGCACCCCGGAGGCGGGGCACCTCATCTCCGCCTATGCTCTCGGAGTTGTGGTGGGCGCGCCACTGCTCGCCGCAGTCGGAGCCAAACTTCCGCGCAAACACCTCGCGCTCGGCCTCATGCTGTTCTTCACCCTTGCCAACCTGACGTCCTATCTTGCTCCCGATTACGGCAGCATGCTGGTTTCCCGGTTTGCGGCCGGACTGCCGCACGGCGCATTCTTCGGAGTCGCGGCCGTGATCGCCGCCTCCCTGGTTTCCCCCACCCGCCGCGGTTGGGCCATTTCCATGGTCATGGCAGGCCTGTCCGTTTCAAACGTCATCGGCGTCCCCGCGGCCACGTGGGTCGGCCAGACCTTCGGCTGGCGGCTGCTGTTCCTCCTCGTGGGAGGTATTGGCTTGCTGACGCTGGTACTGCTGTTGCGCTATGTTCCGTACCAGGCACCTCATCCTGACGCGAGCATCCGCCGCGAACTCGGTGCGCTCAGGCGGCTTCAGGTGTGGCTGGCCATCCTGATCGGCATCGTGGGCTTTGGCGGCTTCTTCGCGACCTACACCTACATAGCCCACACCATGACCCTGGTGGCCGGGATTCCGGCGTCGCTGCTCCCCATTGTCGTCGCACTCTACGGACTGGGCATGGTGGCGGGAACCATCGTGGGCGGCAGGCTTGCCGACAAGTCAGTGATGGGGACGCTGTACTGGGTCCTGCCCGGAATCGCCGTCGCCCTGATGGTTTACGCGGTAGCTGTGCACTGGCCCTGGTCAGCCCTCGTGATGGTCTTTGTGGTGGGAGCGTCCGGCTCCATGCTGATCCCGGCCCTGCAGACCCGCTTGTTGGATGCCTCGCCGGACGCCCCCTCCCTCGCTTCTTCGCTCAACCACGCCGCGCTCAACGTTGCCAATGCCTTGGGCGCCTTCCTGGGCGGCGTAGTGATCGCCTGGGGCTGGGGCTTCGTGGCGCCCGCGCTCGTGGGGGCCGTATTGGCTGTCCTAGGCTTTGGCATCGCCGTAACCAGCGGCCTCCTGGAACGCAAGAAGCCGCTGGCCGCCTGATCCGGGGGAACGGGGCGGCCAGCGGCTTCACCGAAGCATTCGGTGCGCTGAGGAACGAACGTCAGGCCTGCGCGTCCTGAGCCCCGGCCTCGGCGGAAATGTGGCCGTCGCCTGGAACCCGACCTGCGCCTGAGATCTCGTCCGTCGGACCGTCTTCGCGATGCAGGTCCGGTTCGAGGTAGATCACCCGGGCCATCGGAACAGCCGTGCGGATCCGGGACTCGGCACCATCAATCGCGGCGGCGATGTCCCGGCCGTTTTCGGCGGCATCCACGGAGATCTTGGCGGCCACCAGCAGCTCCTCCGGTCCGAGGTGAAGGGTCTTGAGGTGGATGATGCGGTTGTGTCCCCCGGCCTCGATGGCCTCACTGATGCGGGCCACGTCATCGCGGGTGGCAGACTCGCCCAGCAGCAGGGACTTGGTTTCGATAGCCAGCACCACCGCGATGGCCACAAGCAGCAGGCCGATCATGCCTGTGCCCGCGGCGTCCCAGATCCCGTTGCCGGTGACGAGGGTCATGCTCACACCGACGAGCGCGAACACAAGGCCGAGAAGCGCACCGAGGTCTTCCAGCAGGATGACCGGAAGCTCCGGCTGTTTGGCCGTGCGCACAAAACTCACCCAGCCTTGCTTGCCGCGGACGTGGTTGGACTCGATGATGGCCGTCCGGAACGAGAAGGACTCAGCCACGATGGCGCCGATCAGCACAGCCAGGGGAACCCACCAGAAGTCCCCTTCGATGGCATGCGGGTGCTGCAGTTTCTCCCACGCTTCGAAAAGTGCAAAGAGCCCGCCCACGCTGAAGAGCACGATCGAGACGATAAAGGCGTAAATGTAGCGTTCGCGGCCATACCCGAACGGGTGCTCTGGGCTGGCTGCCTTCCTGGCGCGCTTGCCGCCGATCAGGAGCAGCAGTTGGTTGCCCGAGTCGGCCACAGAGTGGATGGCTTCGGCCAGCATTGACGAGGATGCCGTCAGAAAAAAGGCCACGAATTTCAGGACGGCGATGGTCAGATTTGCGGCTAGGGCCGCGACGATCGCCTTGGTACCGCCATTTGCAGCCACGGAGGCTTCTCCTCTTCACAGGTTTCAAGAACAAGCAGGGATATTCGCGGCGCCGCAGTCGGCCCCGCCCACGAACACCGTACCTTTTCGGGTGAAGAAGACGCGCCTCTGACATGCACTAAGCCTGCTGACATTAGAGGGACCGTATGTTAGCTTGAACACTAATCGGGACGTTTAATCCCGACGAATATGAAGGAGGAGACATGGGTTTTCTTGCTTGGATTATTCTCGGCCTCATCGTAGGGGCCATCGTCAAGGCTGTCATGCCGGGCAAGGTTGGCGGCGGCTGGGTGACGAGTCTCGTGCTCGGCGTAGTCGGCGCGATTGTAGGCGGCTGGATTGGCAGTCTCCTGTTCGGCAGGGGTGACCTTGCCTTCTTTGATCTGGGTACCTGGATCATGGCTATCGTAGGCGGCCTGGTAGTTGCCGGTGTCTACGGCGCCATCACAGGACGCAGCAAGAGCACGCGGGCGCCCTGATTACCCCAACCTCATCTGATTCATATACAGCAAGGGCCCCGGAGAACTTCCGGGGCCCTGCCTTGTTAGGTCACGTGTCCAGGCGAGCCAGAATTTCTCGTGAGCCACGCCTGGAGGTCAGTCATGCCTTCTGGGAACGGGCACTCGCGTAGAGGCACACCGTTGCCGCCGTGCCGAGGTTCAAGCTTTCCGCGGCACCGTATACGGGCACAGCCACCCGGTGATCGGCCAAAGCCAGCTCATCTTCGGAGAGCCCCTGCGCTTCGTTTCCGAACAGCCACGCGGTGGGACTCTCCAGGGCGAACAACGATTCAACGCCGGGGCCTGCGATCCGGCGGGCGGCGTTTTCGTCCTGGAGCGTATCCAGGTTAACGTCACCGTCACCGTCGGCGGCCAGTATGCCAATCCCCCGAGCCCGGCAGGCGGCTGCCACTTCCGAAATATCGGCGCCCAGGACCACGGGCAGATGGAACAGGGAACCGGCGGTGGAACGGACCGCCTTGGGGTTATAGATGTCAACGCTGGATGGTGTCAGGATGACGGCGTCCGCCCCGGCCGCGTCAGCTGCCCGGAGCACGGTGCCGGCGTTGCCGGGGTCCCGGACCTGGCACAGCACTGCAAGCAGCCGCGGGCCGGCGTCGAGGACCTGCTCAAGGCTCACGTCCAGGAAGCCGCAGACCGCGAGAATGCCCTGTGGGGTTACCGTGTCCGCCATCGCGGCCAGCACTTCGTCGGTAGTGAGGTATGCGTCGATGCCCTCCGCGAGTGCCTCCAGGTCCGGGTGCCGGTCGAGGCAGGCCTCGCTCGCGTAGACCTCATAGACGACGCCGGGCTCCCCCGCAGCAATCCTTTTCTGGTGCAGCGTCATGGCCTCACGGACAGCCTGCGGACCCTCCGCCAGGAACTCGCTGCGCTTTAAACGGGCCGGGCGCCCGGCAAGCTGTGCCACCTTCCTCACCCGATCAGCTCGGGGATTGGAGAGTGGAAAGTCTTGCGGGCGCCCGGTTTCGTTCATATAAGAACCTTAGTGGCTTCAGCCACCAGTCCTCGAACTGGCGTGGGTGCTACTTGGCAGCCACGTCAGCGGCAGGCTTTGCAGCCTTGGCCTTGGGTGCCTTGGCAGCCTTGGCAGCCTTGGCAGCCTTGGGGGCTACAGCCTCGACGGCCGGAGCGGACGTGTCAGCAGGCAGGGAATCCTTGGCGATCTTCACCAGCGCGGCGAATGCGTTCGCATCCGAAACAGCCAGCTCAGCAAGCATGCGGCGGTCAACCTCGACCTCAGCGGCCTTCAGGCCCTGGATCAGGCGGTTGTAGGTCAGACCGTTGGCGCGGGATGCAGCATTGATGCGCTGGATCCAAAGGCGGCGGAAGTCGCCCTTCTTCTTCTTGCGGTCGCCGTAGCTGTACACAAACGAGTGCAGCAGCTGCTCTTTGGCCTTGCGGTACAGGCGTGAACGCTGTCCACGGTAGCCCTTTGCGCGTTCAAGGATAACCCGGCGCTTCTTGTGGGCGTTGACCGCCCTCTTCACACGTGCCACGTGCGTACTCCTTCGAAAATTCTGATCCCAAGCATCTACTGCCGGAACAACCGGCTGGCCTGAGAAGCCTTTTTGGTAGTTGACTGTTGCCAGGTGGCATCAGTCAGAGAACTTGGACTTAGATGCCGAGCATCTTCCGGATGACCTTTGCGTCACCCTTGAAGACAATCTTGTCGCCGGCTAGGCGACGAGTCAGCCTGGAGGACTTGTGCTCAAGGTAGTGGCGGCGGTTGGCCTGCTGGCGGCGCAGCTTGCCGCTGCCGGTCAGCTTGAAGCGCTTCTTAGCACCACTGTGGGTCTTCATCTTCGGCATGGGAACCGATCTCCTTACGTGTCCACAGACATTGTCTGCAGTTCTTTCGAGCAGCCGCCCCTGCAGGCGGCGTGCTGGTTGCGTACTGCGGGAGGATAACCTCCCGCAGCTTTGAACTAGGTAGTCTTTTTGCTGGCCGGCTTCGGAGCTGCCTTGGGGGCAGGCCTTGCAGCAGGCTTCGGCGCTGCCGGCCGGGCTACCGGCTTGGGCATCGGCACCGGCGGCCGAGGAGCGGCTGGGGCGGCCGGAGCCGGAGCAGCTGCTTCGGCGGCCTTGGCAGCGGCAGGAGCCTTGACCGGCGCCGGAGCTGCCTTGGGAGCCTCACGCTTGGAAGCAGCGGCCTTCGGGGCAGCCTGCTTGGGCGCCTCCTGGGCGGCGGCTTCCTTGACGGGAGCTGCCTTCGCGGCGGTTTCCTTTGCAGGAGCTTCCTTCGCGGCAGCTTCCTTTATGGGAGCCGCCTCTGCCGGAGCTTCCTTGACGGGGGCTTCGACTTCCGGAGCGGCTTCAACAGGCGCCTCAGGTGCTTCAGACTGTACCGGAGCTTCAGTTTCCGGCTCGGTGGTGATGGCGAAACCTTCCGGAAGAAGATCAGCCAGCGACTGCGTCAGCGGTGCCTGGTCGTCGCCGGAGACGTCGATGCGGCCGCCGCCCGTAGCCTTCGCTTCGTTCTCCGCCTTGGCGTCTGCACGCTGCGATGCGCGGCGTGCCTCAGCCTTGGCTTCGGCCTTGTTCTTCAGCGGGCCCACAACCATCACCATGTTGCGGCCATCGATACGGGGGCTGGACTCAACAACGCCCACTTCGGCGACGTCGTCAGCGAAGCGCTGAAGCAGGCGAATGCCCATTTCCGGACGCTGCTGCTCACGGCCGCGGAACTGGATCATGGCCTTGACCTTGTCACCGGCACCGAGGAAGCGCAGTGCATGGCCGCGCTTGGTCTCGTAGTCGTGGGTGTCAATCTTGAGGCGGAAGCGGATTTCCTTCAGAACAGTGTTGGTCTGGTTCTTCCGTGCTTCACGTGCCTTGACGGCGGCCTCGTACTTGTACTTGCCGAAGTCCATCAGCTTGCACACCGGAGGCTTGGCCTGAGGTGCAACTTCAACGAGATCAAGATCAGACTCGGCAGCCAAACGCAGGGCATCGTCAATACGGACGATTCCTACTTGTTCGCCTGCAGGGCCGACCAGCCGCACCTCGGGGACGCGGATACGCTCATTGATTCTTGGCTCGCTAATGTTAAAACTCCTGTGATTGATGTGGTATTCCACCGGCAAATAGAGAAGGCCCCCAATTGCCGGAGCAATCGAAGGCCTCGATGATCGGATGCACGGTCCTCAGTAGAGGCAGTGCGCACTTCCCCAGGCTCAACGCCTGAAAGAACTGTCCGACCGGTACCCGGCAACCTTTGGTTCCTCAGGAATTACTTCCGGCGGGAAAACGGCTGACGCGGGTGGGAGAGAACTCCGCTTGCAAACTGCATGTCATTCTACAGAAAAAATCCCGCCCAACGCAGCTAGGCGTTAATGGGACCTTCCACAACAAAATAACGACATCCAGTCGGTCTGTGACAAGCTTACCAGTATGAGCACCCCAGACAGTAATTCACACGTTTTCGAGGCCCCGGATGCCAAGGCTGACGTGACCCAGCAAATCCGCGACATCTCGGAGGTGCCGGCCATCGAGGTCATCACTACCGCCGCAGTGCACCTGATGAGCGCAGCCGCGGTCAAGCTGGGCCTCGCCGCCGAGGACAATGCCGAGGAACTCAAGGACCTGGACGAGGCCCGCAAGCTCATCACCGCCCTTGCCGGGCTGGTGACCTCAGCGGCGCCCGAAATCGGATCCCAGCACGCCGGCCCGTTGCGAGACGGCCTGCGTTCCCTGCAGCTCGCGTTCCGCGAGGAGTCCATCATTCCGGACGCTCCGGGCAAGGGCCCGGGCGAGAAGTACACCGGCGCCGTTAACTAGACCCAACCAGCAAACTTCATAAAGTACGACGACGGCGGCGGACGGTCCACACGGACCTACCGCCGCCGCCGTCGTTCAGGCACCGGCACGCCTGGCCGCGCGTCTCATCGATTGCTCCCTAGCCGCCGTTTTGAGGGCCCAAAGGACGGCTATGGAGCCATCGATGGGAAGGATCGGCGTCAGACGGCGGCGCGGCGGCGTCGGTGGGCCTGAAGCAGCAGTCCCACCACGCAGAGCAGAACGCCGGCAACGCCCACGGAGACAAACCCGCCGGATGACCCCATCCCGTCGATGAAAATCCCGGCAAGTGGTGCCCCGAGCGCCACGCCGGCAGTCAGCGCAGAACCGTACCAGCCCATTGCCTCGCCGCGGCGGTCCTCCGCCACCAGGTCTGCCACCTGTTCAGAGGCGGCCGACAGGACGGGGGCGCACAAAAGGCCCGGAAGGATCGAGGCAAAGGCCAAGGTCCAGGTGTCCTGGGCGAAGCCCATCGGGATGGTCAGGGCTGCCATGCCCAGGAGCAGGAGGATCGGCGAGACTGGACGGTGCATGGCCCCGTACACCAGCCCACCGACCACCGATGCGGCGCACCAAAAGAGGAACACAATGCCGATTTCGGCTTGGTGGCCGCCAGTTTCCAAGGCAGCAACAATGCCAACGTCGGTGCCGCTCAGCACCATGCCGGTTCCAGCCGCCACGGCGAAGACGGCCGCGACAGTGGCCGTGAACCAGGTGAAGTTGTGGGCCACCTTGCCGCGCAGCCCCGCCGGCCCGCTTCCGACGCGTTCGGCCCGGGCCGGGACGAGGTCTGCCGCCGCTTCCTGGAGGTGGGCCGGCGCGGCGGAAACCACAGCCACTTCCGCGGCATGGCGCTGGTCCGCCTCGCTTTCCTCAGTCTGCGTGGCACTTCGAGTGGGCGGGTTAAACCAGATGAGGAACAACCCCGCCAGTGATGTTGAAACACCCACCACCGTGAGTCCCAGAACGGTGAAACCGCTGGTGGCCACAACGGCTCCGGCAGCAGGCCCGATCATAAACACCATCTCCGTGGCGATCGAGTCCAACGCAAAGGCGGTCCGCCGCTGGTCGCCGTCCGCGAGGACGCCCAGGGACTGGCGAATCACACTGAAGATCGGCAACGTCAGCAGGCCGCCGACGAACACCAGCGGAAGCAGCCACTGGTAGGACACGTGCGGCACCACGGACCAGATGAGGGCCTCCGACACCACTGACGGAATCAGAGCCCGGCGCAGGCCAACAGTGTCCACACGCCGGCCGCGCCACGGTGCGCCAACTGCAATGCCGATGGTCATAACAGCCGCCGCGGCACCGGCGGCGGCGTAGCCCTGGTCCAGGGTCAGGACGATGTGCAGGGTCAGCAGCATGCCTGCCGCCGAGTGGGGAATGCGGGCAATCATGCCGACCAGCAGCAACCGCCGGATGGGCCGGACGGCCAGCAGCTCCCGGTAAAGAGCGAAGTTCACGGAAAATCCTTTGGGTCTGCCCACGGCAGCCCGGGATCTCCGCGCCAACCGTTAGCTACTGTGCTGCGCGCCGCAACTTGATCTCGATCGAGTCAACACGCTCTCCAAACAATACATTCCGGGACCATGCCTGTTGGAGCCCGGACACCAGGTCCTGGACTGCCGGGGCGTCCAGACCATCCTCAAGGTGGAGGAGCACCTGCAGTTCCGGTCCGGCACCGCCCCCAGTGAGCGTGGCACCCGTACCAGTGAGGGCGGCGACGCCGGAACCCGGGAGGAGGGCAAGCTGGCGTACCGCCGGGAATGCGGCCGTTGCCTCAGCCATCTCGGCTGCCAACACTGCATCAGCGTAGGAAGGGATCCAGTCCTGTTGCTGGGCCAGTGCCCAGACGGCGGGTCGCCGGACCACAAACGTGACCTCCGAGCCCGGATCGAGCACCAGCAGTTCGGCCCCCTCGGCCACGGCTGAAAGGGCAGCCCGGGCAGCGTACACCGCCACCGGCCGGGCTTCGGGGTGCCAGGCGGCCAAGGCATCCGCCGAGGTGAAGGCCGGCATGGCCGTCCGGCCGTCGGCTGCCCTCAGGGTGACCAGCGCCATGTCCGCCTGCTTGTCCGCCGTCAGGCCGTCGACGCCTGCCGCTTCCTCGCCAAGCTGCGCGATGATCGGGATAAACACGCGGGCGGTGGCCAGCGAGGCCACCACAGCCGCTTCGTCGCCGGCGCCTTCAACCAAAGCCGTGACGGCGGCGAGGTAACCGGCGTCAGCCGTTCCGTCGTCGTCCTCGAAGTTGTGGATCCTGCCGTCGTCCCCTGCAAGGCTCCGGCCTTCCCACGGCTGGCCGGCCGAGTCAGTACGGCCGCCCGCGCCCGCCAGTGCCGCGGCAATGTGTCCGGGCAGATGGCGCGGCGCCGGGGATTCCGCAGCCGTATCGGCGTTGTGCGTGCTGTCCACGGAAACTGCTCAGCGGCGTCCGGCGACGTCGAGGGCTTCGGGGAGCGTGAAGGCACCGGCGTACAGCGCCTTGCCCACGATTGCGCCTTCCACGCCCAGCGGCACCAGGGAGCGCAGCACTTTCAAGTCGTCCAGGCTGGAGATGCCACCGGAGGCCACCACCGGCTTGCCGGTCTTCTCCACCATCTGGCGCAGGAGTTCAACGTTGGGACCCTGCAGCGTGCCGTCTTTCGTGACGTCCGTGACAACATACCGCGAGCACCCGGCCTCTTCGAGCCGGCCCAGGACCTCCCAGAGGTCGCCGCCTTCTTTCGTCCAGCCGCGGCCTGCCAGCGTGGTTCCGCGGACGTCGAGGCCGACGGCGATCCTGTCGCCGAAGCGGTCGATGGCACTGCGGGTCCACTCGGGGTTTTCCAGCGCAGCCGTGCCGAGGTTGACGCGGGCCACGCCGAGGGCCAGCGCCGCCTCGAGGGATTCGTCGTCCCGGAGTCCGCCGGAGAGCTCCACCTTGATGTCCAGCCGGCCCACCACTTCACGGAGCAGCTCGGCGTTCGAGCCGCGGCCGAACGCGGCGTCAAGGTCCACCAGGTGCACCCATTCGGCGCCCTGCTCCTGCCAGTTGAGGGCCGCCTCCAGCGGCGTGCCGTAGCTCGTCTCGCTGCCGGCCTCTCCCTGGACCAGCCGCACGGCCTGTCCGTTTACGACGTCGACGGCGGGCAGCAGTTCAAGAACCGGCAGATCGGTTGCGGTGGTCATCTCAAATCCTCTTGGGTGTTGGGTTGCTCGTGGAAGCGGAACGGGTGAATGCTTGGGGCTAGTTTCCAGGAAGCGTCAGCAGGTAGGCGGCCAGCAGCGCCATACCGGCCAGGACATAGAAGCCCACCTGGGTCCACAGCGGTTTGTGCTGCTGCCTGAAGGACAGGGCGCCGCCCACCAGGACACCGGCCAGGCCCATCAGGACAATCGACCACATCTAGGCGGCGTCCGTGGCAGCTGGCCTGCGAAGGCCGTCTACCCAGTTGCGCAGCAGCCGTGCACCGGCGTCGCCGGATTTTTCGGGGTGGAACTGGGTAGCGCAAAGCGGCCCGTTCTCCACAGCGGCGATAAAGCGGGCGCCGTGCTCTGACCAGGTCACCAGCGGCGCAGTCATCCGCGGCTGGATCACGTCGAAGTTCCATGCTTGGACACCATAGGAGTGAACGAAGTAGAACCGCTGGTCCGCGACCCCGGCGAAGAGCTTGGATCCTTCCGGTACGTCCACGGTGTTCCAGCCCATGTGCGGCACCACCTCTGCGGGAAGCAGCTCCACCTTGCCAGGCCACTCCCCCATGCCTTCGGCTTCTGTCCCGTGCTCTACCCCGGCTTCGAACAGGACCTGCAGGCCGACGCAGATTGCCAGGACCGGCCTGCCCCCGGCCACTCGCCTGCCGATCAGCCGGATGCCGTCCACGGCCTTGAGCTCGCGCATAACAGTCTCGAAGGCGCCGACGCCGGGTACTACCAGGCCATCGGCATTAAGCACTTCCTCAGGTTTGGAGCTGAGGATGACCTCGGCCCCGGCCCGCTCAAGGGCGCGCACGGCGGAGCGGACGTTCCCGGAACCATAGTCCAGGACTGTGACCGTCGGCTTGCCTTCGGGCGATACGGGCTTCTTACCAGCGGCCGGATCGATGACGGCGCCGTCCCGGAGAATTTGACCGCTCACAAGGCACCCTTCGTGGACGGAATCCCCTCAACGCGGGGATCGGGTTCGACCGCAGCACGCAGGGCCCGGGCGAACGCCTTGAATTGCGCTTCCACGATGTGGTGCGGGTCGCGTCCCGCGATGACGTTCATGTGGAGGCAGATGCCGGCATGAAGTGTGATGGCCTCAAAGACGTGGCGGGTCAGTGACCCGGTGAAGTGGCCGCCGATCAGGTGGTACTCCTGCCCGGCAGGCTCGCCGCCGTGCACCAGGTAGGGGCGGCCGGAGACGTCGACGACAGCGTGCGCCAGTGCTTCGTCGAGGGGCACCGTGGCCTCACCGAACCTGCGGATCCCGGCCTTGTTGCCCAGGGCGGTACGCAGGACCTCGCCGAATGTGATAGCTACGTCCTCCACCGTGTGGTGGACGTCAATGTGGGTGTCACCGATGGCCTTGACCGTCATGTCAATGAGTGAGTGCTTGCACAGCGCCGTCAGCATGTGGTCGTAGAACGGGACAGTCGTATCGATGTCCGATACGCCCGTGCCGTCAAGGTTGATCTCCACGAGCACTGACGATTCACTGGTGGCACGCTCCATGCGTGCGGTCCGGGGCTCGGCTGCGTTCGATCCGGTGGAACTCATGGTCATATGTCCTTTAAGCGAAGTCAGTAGTGCGTCAGCGAAGGAGATGTGCCGGCGCGCGGCGGCGCCGATACTTCAAGTTTAGGCGGGCAGCTTGGCCTGGCTGGCCAGGATGCGTTCCAGCGACGTCAGGAACGCTGTGGTCTCCGTCTCAGTGCCCGCAGTGACACGCAGGTGGCCGGGGATGCCGACGTCGCGGATCAGCACGCCATCGTCCAGCAACTGCTGCCAGACATCATGCGGGTTATCCAGGCCGCCGAAGAAGACATAGTTCGAATCCGAGGCAGCAGGCTTGAGGCCCATGCGGGTCAGCTCCGACACGATGCGGTCGCGCTGCTCCTTGATGTCCTCGACGTCGGCCATCAGGGCCGTGCGGTGCTGGAGGGCGGCGAGGGCCGTTGCCTGGGTGATGGCCGAAAGGTGGTACGGCAGCCTGACCAGGCGGAGCGCGTCCGTGACTTCAGGGGCGGCGGCCATATAGCCCAGGCGAGCACCCGCGAGGGCGAAGGCTTTGCTCATGGTGCGGGACACGATGAGGCGTTCCCGGCCGGGCAGCAAGGTAAGGGCGCTGGGCGTTCCATCGTGGGCGAACTCGTGGTACGCCTCGTCAACGATCACGATGGCTTGGCTGGCTTCGCCGGCCGCGTACACGGCCTGCACAACGTCCAGGCCAAGTCCCGTGCCGGTGGGGTTGTTCGGTGAGCACAGGAAAACGATATTGGGCTGAAGCTCTTTGACCTGCAATGCGGCCGATTCGGCGCTGAGCCCGTAATCATCGGCCCGCCGGCCGACGATGTACCCGGTGTCCGTGCCGCTGGCCAGGAGTGGGTACATGGAATACGTGGGCGGGAATCCCAGGGCCGTGCGCCCGGGTCCGCCGAAAGCCTGGAGAATCTGCTGGAGGACCTCGTTGGACCCGTTGGCCGCCCAGATGTTGGTGGCATCAAGACCGTGGCCGAGATATTCGGCCAGCGCTTCCCGGAGTTCGGTGAACTCACGATCCGGGTAGCGGTTGAGGCCTGCCGCGGCTTCCGTCACGGCCACGCTGATCGCGGCCCGTACGTCCGCCGGGACGCCATGGGTGTTTTCGTTGACGTTAAGCAGGATAGGTACGTCCAACTGCGGGGCACCGTACGGGGTCAGTCCGCGGAGGTTGGACCGGAGGGGAAGTCTGTTCAGACGCTCTAGCTGGTCATTCACCTGAACAGTTTAGGTCCGAAGCAGACGGCCTGAAAATGTGACGGCCTGCGGCGGCACGCTCCCGAGCCTTGAGGCTCCTTACTTGGTGGGCACGAAGAGCTGCTGTCCGGGGACAACGCCCCCGGCGGATAGGTTGTTCAACTGAGCAATATCCGCGATGACATCACGGGGATCACGCTCGGGCGCCACGGTACCGGCGATGGCCCAAAGAGACTGTCCGGCCTGCACTGTGACCAAGACTGTTGGCGTCAACGACAGGTCGGCGGCAGAATCGGCCGCCTTAGCCGGGGCATTGAGGAAACCTGCCAGCGAAAGCAGGATTGCGGCGAGGATCACCAGCGGGATGCCAATGAGGACAATCCGACCCCTGCGGGTCAGGCGCAGCGGCGGCAAGGATTCCCCACGCTGTCTGGGCGCCAAACCTGAGGTCGACACGGGTGCGGACCACTGCCGCGAGGTGAGGTCCTGCACGGAAATGAGTTGCGGACGCGAGTCCTGCGAAGCAGATATAGCTGACATGAAATGAGCCCTCCTGGACCATACTGTGCTGCCCGGCGCGCCCTCCGCGTCCACTTGCCGGTGCCGGCCTGGGCCGTCCATAGATTCGAATATTCGAATCCGCAAGCAACGAGTAGAACACATGTTCGAACTTTGCTTCTTCATTTTTAGCACCTATCAACGAATATTGTCGAGACTCGCTAGAACAAATGTTTGAAAAAGCACTGTGGCTGGCCTACGTTTGAATCAAAGAACAACCATCTCTGTAGTTGATCAGCAGGGTCTGACAATCAACTCCGACAACAGCCCGGGGCGTTCCAGGCACCAGTGGCCATAGCGGATCCGGGCAACTGAAAGGCATTGGCGAACATGGCAGCACCAGCCGCCGAGGGCAAGGCGACACCGCAGCGCCGCCAGCCCCAACGGACCCCCAAGGGGCTCACCGCCCGCCAAAAGAAGATCCTAGAAACCATCCAGCGCTCGGTGAATGACAACGGCTATCCGCCATCCATGCGAGAAATCGGCGACACCGTGGGCCTCGCGAGTTTGTCCAGCGTGACCCACCAGCTGTCGCAGTTGGAGAAGCTGGGTTACCTCCGCCGGGACCCCAAGCGTCCGCGCGCCATGGAAGTCCTGATGCCCCTGACGCTGGACGGCGGGTCGGCCAGAACCAACGGGACAACCAAGCCCTCAGTCCTGCACGGCATCGGCGGAACGGTTACCGAACTTCCCACTGCCATGGACACCGCCATGGTGCCGCTGGTGGGCCGGATCGCCGCCGGCGGGCCCATCCTTGCTGATCAAGTGGTGGAAGACGTGATGCCCCTGCCCCGGCAGCTCGTGGGCCAGGGTGAGCTGTTCATGCTGCGCGTGGCCGGCGATTCCATGGTGGACGCGGCCATCTGCGACGGCGACTGGGTAGTGGTCCGCCGGCAGGCCGACGCCGCCAATGGCGATATTGTCGCGGCCCTGCTGGACGATGAAGCCACCGTGAAGACGTTCCGCCAGCGCGATGGCCACACGTGGCTGTTGCCGCAGAACACCCAGTACGAGCCCATCCTGGGCGATCACGCCACGATCATGGGCAAGGTCGTCTCGGTCCTGCGGTCACTCTAGGACGCATGCGGGCCCTACACGCCCTGGCTAGGACAGGCCCGGCTTTGGGACCCGTGCAGGGTCCGCGCTCAGTCAGGCGCCCTTCCCGGCCAGCCTTTCCAGGGCTGCAAACGCTGTCTTACGGTCGGTGGTGGGCCAGAACGGCGGCAGCGCGGCGCGGAGGAATCCGGCGTAGCGCTCGGTGGCAAGCCGGGAATCAAGCACGGCCACCACGCCTTTGTCTCCGGTGGATCGGATCAGCCGGCCCGCACCCTGGGCCAGGCGGATGGCAGCATGCGTCGCCGAGACCGCCATAAAGCCGTTTCCGCCGGCCTGCGCAACGGCGCGGGACCGTGCGGTCATCAGCGGATCGTCCGGGCGCGGGAACGGAATGCGGTCGATCACCACGAGCCGGCATGATCCGCCCGGAACATCAACACCCTGCCACAGGGACATGGTTCCGAACAGGCAGGTATCGGGCTCGTCCGCGAACTGCTTCACGAGAGCCGTCATGGTGGAGTCGCCCTGACAGAGAATGCTGAGGCCGAGCCGGGGACGCATCGCCTCAGCGGCCTCCTCGGCGGCACGGCGCGACGAAAAGAGACACAGGGCGCCGCCGCCCGATGCCCGGATCAGCGCCTCAAGTTCATCGAGCGCCTCCGGCGACGCCCCGCGGCCTGGCTTGGGGAGGTGCCCTGCGACGTAAAGGATCCCCTGCTTGGGATAATCAAAGGGCGATCCGACGTCGATCCCGGTCCAGCTCGGCGCACCCTCCCCCACCAGCCCCAAGCCTCCGGCGGCCGGTTCAAAGGCTGAGCCGATGGCAAGCGTTGCCGAGGTCAGCACCACGGTGTGGCCGGCGAAAAGCCCTTCGCGGAGCTTGCCGGCAACGCTAAGCGGCGCGATGTTGACCAGGGCCGGCGCGGACTCGTCGGGCTGCGCATAGCCCTGTTGCGGATCGAAGGAACTTGCGCGGGAAAACCACACCACTTCACGGTTTTCACGGGCCACAATCAGCCGTTCACACAGTTCGAGGATCAGCATCAGGCGGGACCGCGCGAGCTGCCGCCCGCCATCGGCCGTTTGGCTGCCGTCGCCCTTGGAATCGGACAGGGCAGCCCGGCAGGCCTCACGCAACTGGTCCACGCAGTCCAACTGTTCGTCGTTGAGGCCGTTGGGGAGCAGCCCGTTGGGCACCCCGGCCAGGGCGAGTTCCATGTTGGCGGCAGCTGCGTTGAGGGCATCCACCGTGATGGCCGTGTGTTTCCGCGCGCCCGACGCCGCAGCATGCACCATTGCCACGGAGAGTTGCCCCGACACCGCACCGGTGACCCGGTCCTGCAGTTCGTGGGCCTCGTCCACCACCACAACGTCGTATTCGGGAAGCACTGCGAGGCCTTCAAAGGCGCTGACGGCGAGCATGGCATGGTTGGTGACCACAACGTCGGCCTCGGCGGCGTCGTGGCGCGCCAGTTCGCTGAAGCATTCGGCCGCCATGGGGCATTTCTGGGCCCCCAGGCATTCCATGGACGTAACAGAAACCTGCCGCCAGGCCCGGTCAGTAACACCGGGAAGCAGTTCATCACGGTCGCCCGTGGTGGTCTTTTCCGCCCACTCGCGCAGTCGCACCACTTCCTTCCCCAGCTGGGACGACGGCCCGCCCATGGCAGCGGCGAAGTGCGGGACGCTGGTGTCTTCGCCGAGGGAGAACAGCTGACCCTCGGAGGGTTCCTCGGAGGGGAACCCGCCTTCGAGCTTGTGCTGGCACACGTAGTTGGAGCGGCCCTTGACCAGGGCCACCTTGACCGGGCGGTCCAGGGCAGGGGTGATGGTCTTCAACAGGCGGGGAAGGTCGCGTCCCACAATTTGGGTCTGCAGGGCCAGCGTGGCTGTGGACACCAGGGTGGGCTTGTTGCTCACGAGCGAGTGCGCAATGAGCGGAATCAGGTAGGCCAGCGACTTTCCGGTCCCTGTTCCGGCCTGAACCAGGAGGTGGTCGCCGGTTTCGATGGCCTTGGCCACCTGCCTGGCCATCTCGTGCTGCCCACTGCGGCTTTGACCGCCCATTCCGGCGACGGCGCGGTCGAGCAATTCGATCACGAACTGCTCGCCGGCCGTACCTTTGACTTCCCCCGCCGCAACCTCAGTCATGGTTGATGAAGGATTCCAGTTCAGCCGCAAGGCCCTCACGCACCATCACCACAGCGCGGGTACCGTGCTCGCCGTGCTCCAGGCTCAGGATCTCGGCATCGGTCTCGTGCAGTTTGCTGATCAGGTCACCGCGGTCGTAAGGAATGAGGAGTTCCAGCTTCACGCCCGGCCGCGGAATCCCTTCACTGATGGCGTGCAGCAGTTCGGTGATCCCCTGGCCTGTGCGGGCCGAGACCACCACGTGATGCGGCTCGCGCTGCTTGAGGCGCTCCACCACATACGGATCTGCGGCATCGGCCTTGTTCAGGACAATGATCTCGGGCACCTTGCGGGCATCCACTTCACTGAAGACCTTGCGGACGGCAGCAATCTGGCCCTCGGGGTCCGGATGGGACACGTCCACCACGTGCAGGATCAGATCCGCGTCAGCCACTTCCTCCAACGTGGAGCGGAAAGCCTCCACCAGCTGGGTGGGCAGTGAACGGACAAAACCCACGGTGTCCGCCAGGGTGTACCCGAGGCCATCGGAGGTCTCGGCCTTTCGCACGGTGGGATCCAGGGTGGCGAAGAGTGCGTTCTCCACCAGCACGCCGGCGTCGGTCAGCCTGTTCAGCAACGACGACTTCCCGGCGTTGGTGTACCCGGCGATCGCAACAGACGGCACTGAATTACGACGGCGGTTGGCCCGCTTGGTTTCCCGTGCCGGCTTCATCGCCGCGATCTCCCGTCGTAGCTTGGCCATGCGGGTGCGGATCCGGCGCCGGTCCAGTTCGATTTTCGTTTCACCGGGTCCGCGCGAACCCATGCCGGCGCCCGCGCCGCCCACCTGGCCACCGGCCTGGCGTGACATCGATTCACCCCAGCCACGCAGGCGTGGCAGCAGGTACTCAAGCTGCGCCAGCTCGACTTGGGCCTTGCCTTCACGGCTCTTGGCGTGCTGGGCGAAGATGTCAAGGATCAGGGCCGTACGGTCAATGACTTTGACCTTGACAATGTCCTCAAGGCTGCGGCGCTGGGACGGTGCCAGCTCGGCATCCACCACAACGGTGTCAGCCCCCGTGGCCATCACGATTTCCTTGAGCTCAAGGGCCTTTCCGGAACCCAGGAACGTGCCCGGGTCCGGTTTGGCACGGCGCTGCACCATCCCGTCCAGGACTTCCGAGCCTGCTGTTTCGGCAAGGGCGGCGAGTTCACGCAGGGAATTTTCCGCGTCCGCCAAGGTGCCTTCGGACCATAGCCCGGCCAGGACCACACGTTCGAGCCGCAGCTGCCGGTATTCGACTTCGGTGACATCTTCGAGTTCGGTGGACAGGCCGGCCACGCGCCGCAGTGCCCGGCGTTCCTCCCGGTCCTGCTGGTCGCCGTCATAGCTGGTGTGTTCGTCGTCCAAGCGGGAAATCGCCTGAGCCCTGCCGAACACGGCCTTGTCACCGTCTGCGGCGGTGACGTTCCTGGCCGGTACGTCCTTGGCGAGAATTCGGTCGATGACAGCTTGGATCTCCTCGGGACTCATGTCCTGGGCTGCTGGATCGGAACCGGTGTTGGGCTGGCTGGTCATGGTCTCCTTTGAAGATTCGGCATTTTCAGAATAGTGCCGATCGTTGGTCAGTGGTGAAGTATTCGCGCTGGGCTGACGGTTTGCAGTCATCCGGGCCTCCTGGTCTGCTGCGCGCGCCGGTCAGGACCGTGGCGCGCAGGGAATCTTCGCATCCGGGAGATGCGTGGAGTGGTGGAAAGCACGGGCGAAACAGCAAGCAACCGGCAGCGGCAGATCGCTCGAGTATTGCCCGGCGGCATAACAGATACGAAAGACCTGTTAGGTGGCGCACTTGCGGAAGGTTAATACCTGCATCGCTGCGGGGCACGGCTTCGGGACAGGCGGCGTCGGAAGGGACCGCGGCCGTGCCGGCTACTCGAAGATCAGGAACATGGGTTCAAGATTAGCAGAAGCGGTGGCCGCGGTTTCGCATTGTCCACCCCGGCCAACTAATCTGGCCAGTTATGGAGTCCGCACACTATTTCAGCGCATCGCCCGCCGGGCCGTTCACCCGCAAGCCGCTCACAGTGGAACTGACCGGCGAGACGCGCACGCTGCAGACGTCCGGCGGCATCTTCAGCCCCGACGGCATCGACAAGGGGACGGCGGTGCTCCTGGCTGAAGTCCCGGCTCCGGACCCCACAGGCAACCTCCTTGACATCGGCTGCGGCTGGGGGCCCATTGCCCTGACCCTCGCATTGCGGGCGCCGCATGCCAAGGTGTACGCCGTGGATGTCAATGAACGCTGCATCACGCTGACCAATGAGAATGCGGCCCTGCTGGGCCTGGCCAACGTGCTGGCTAGCACGCCTGAGGCGGTGGACGCGGAACTGCGTTTTGACACGATCTGGTCCAATCCGCCCATCCGGATCGGCAAGGATGAACTCCACAGCCTCCTGAAGATGTGGCTGCCCCGGCTGGCACCGGGCGGCTCCGCGTGGCTGGTGGTCCAAAAGAACCTGGGCTCGGATTCGCTTCAGCGCTGGCTGTCGACGGAGCTGGATGCATCGTTCGCCGTCAGCCGGGAGTCCACGTCCAAGTCCTTCCGGATCCTTCGGGTCAGGAAAGCGTCCCAGTAGCAACAATCTCGGCGGGCCCGCTGAGCTCGACGTGCTCGTGCCCACCCGCCCCGGCGAAGAACTTGACCCCGACGACGCCGCCCGGCACGTTGACCTGCCAGGAGTCCGGCGCTTCCGCCCCTGCCCAGTGCCGGATGGCCACGGCGGCGGCGCACGCGCCTGTTCCGCAGGACTGCGTTTCGCCCACGCCGCGCTCATGGACGCGCATGGTGATTGTGCCGATCCCGTTGTGGACCAGCGGTTCAGAAGGCACGACGAATTCAACGTTGGTTCCATTGGCGGGAACCGGATCGACCTGCGGAGCCGTGTAGAGCCTGGTGGCTTCCAGTTCGGACAGTTCCGCCAGTGCCACCACGGTGTGCGGGTTGCCCATGCTGACTGACAAGGCCGGGCGGGGCACTTCGAGGCCGTCCGCGGATACCAGCGAATCCATGGCTTTGGCGGTCGCGTCGCCGGGGAAAATGAATTCCCACCTCCCCATGTCCACCGCGTAGCTGTCCCCTGTCCGGACCACGGTCTTAACGCCCCCGCGCGTCCCGATGGTGAGCGCGCCGCCGTCGGGCAGGTCTACCAGGCCCTCGGCATGCAGGAAGTGCACAAAAACGCGGACCCCATTGCCGCACATTTCCGACAGGGACCCGTTGCCGTTGCGGTAGTCCATGAACCATTCGGCCTCGGGGCTGCTCAGCAGCAGCTCGCGGCCTTCGGAGAGATACCGGGAGGGGACGGCCCGGATCAGGCCGTCGCCGCCGATCCCGCGGTGACGGTCGCAGAGAGCGGCTACCTGGTCGGCGTCAATGGTGTGGATGCCGTCGGGATCTGCGATCAGCACAAAGTCGTTGCCAGTGCCGTGGCCCTTGGAGAAGCGGAGTCCGCCCAAAGTACGGAAGGCGGGCTCTGTGGTCTCTGCGGGAGTTGCGTCCATGGTCCTAGATTACCGGCTGAGAGCCACGGCCTGGGCCGCGAGGTCCGGCGCTTGCCAGTCCAGCCAGGTGATGCGGGGATCGGCACGGAACCACGTGAGCTGGCGCCTGGCGAACTGCCGGGTGGCCACAATGGTGTCCTCGGCAGCCTCGGCAACTGTTGAGCCGCCGTCGAGCACTTTCAGGAACTGCGCATAGCCCAGGGCCCGCGGCGCGGTTTTGCCAGCGCGGAGACCGGCCGCGTCCAGCCGGCGCACTTCCGCCAACAGCCCGTTGTCCACCATGGTGTGGACCCGCAGTGCCAGCCGTTCACGGAGGACGTCGCGGTCCACCGCCAGCCCGATCTGAACGGCAGGCTGGAAATACTCGCGCTGGGGCATAAAGGAGCTGAAGGGCCGGCCGGTGAGTTCGTGGACTTCGAGCGCCCTGATGATCCGGCGCGCATCGGAGACACGGCCCGCGGACACCGGATCCACCTCCCGGAGCCGCGCCAGGAGGGCATCCTGGCCGGCTTCATCGAGCTCGGCCTCAAGCCGTTGCCGGAGGACAGGATCCGTGCCGGGGAATTCGAGGACATCGAGGGCAGCCCGCACGTAGAGACCCGAACCGCCCGCCAGAATGGCGCGCTTGCCGCGCGCGTGGATATCGCTGACGATGCTCCGGGCCTGATGCTGGAAGTCTGAAACGCTGGCTTCCTCCGTGACGTCCAGGATGTCCAGAAGGTGATGCGGAACGCCCTTGCGTTCTGCCGGAGTGATCTTGGCGGTGCCTATGTCCATCCCGCGATAGAACTGCATGGCATCGGCATTGATGACCTCGCCGTCCAGTTCCAGGGCAAGGTTCAAGGCCAGATCGGATTTACCCGACCCCGTGGGACCAACAACTGCAAGGACCGGAGGCGGGGCCACCGGTCAGCGGCTCCGGACCGGCAGCGTGGGCATACCCAGCGAGACTCCGGTCCGGCTGGCGCCACCGCCTGCGGCAGCCGGCACGGGAGCGCCGCACGAATCTGCCTGGGACCTGTCCCAAGCGTCCCCGGCGCGGGAGCGCCGCAGGCTGTAGTCCTGCAACGACGGGTCGGCCACAAGGTGGAAGGCTGCTGCGTCGGTGATGGTCACGGTGACCAGGTCCCCTGGACGCGGCGCCCCTGCCCCATCGGGAACAGAGAAGTGCACCAGCCGCTGGTCCTGGGACCGGCCGGACAGCCTGTGGGTTTCTTCGGACTTGCGCCCTGAATGGGCGGTGACCATCACCTCTACCCGGCGGCCAAGCTGCGTGGCGTTTTCCTCGGCGGCAATCCTGTCCTGCAGCGCGGTCAGGCGTTCAAATCGCTCCTGGACCACGGCTTTGGGAAGCTGGTCCGGCAGGTCCGCGGCCGGAGTGCCCGGACGCTTCGAGTACTGGAAGGTGAAGGCGGTAGCGAACCGCGACTGCTCCACAACGTCGAGGGTGGCCTGGAAGTCTTCTTCGGTTTCGCCGGGGAAGCCGACAATGATGTCGGTGGAGATGGCGGCGTGCGGGATCTTTTCGCGGACCTTGTCCAGGATGCCGAGGAATTTAGTGGACCGGTAGGACCGTTTCATGTCCTTCAGGACTTTGTCGGACCCGGACTGCAGCGGCATGTGCAGCTGGGGCATCACGTTGGGGGTTTCTGCCATGGCGTCAATGACGTCGTCGGTGAAGGCGGCGGGGTGGGGGCTGGTGAAGCGGACCCGTTCCAGGCCCTTGATTTCCCCGCACGCGCGCAGGAGTTTGGAGAACGCCTGCCGGTCACCGAACTCCACGCCGTAGGAGTTCACGTTCTGGCCCAGCAGGGTGACTTCGATGGCGCCGTCATCCACCAGGGCCTGGATTTCCGCCAGGATGTCGCCCGGGCGGCGGTCCTTTTCCTTCCCGCGCAGGGCCGGGACGATGCAGAACGTGCAGGTGTTATTGCAGCCGACCGAGATGGACACCCAGCCGGAATAAACCGAATCACGCTTGGTGGGCAGGGTGGAGGGAAAGACGTCCAGGGATTCGAGGATCTCCAGCTGGGCTTCGCTGTTGTGCCGGGCCCGGTCCAACAGGGCCGGGAGCGCCCCGACGTTGTGGGTGCCGAAGACAGCGTCCACCCAGGGAGCCTTCTTGAGGATGGCCTCGCGGTCCTTCTGGGCCAGGCAGCCTCCGACGGCGATCTGCATCCCGGGGTTGGCGGCCTTGACGGGCGCCAACATGCCCAGGTTGCCGTAGAGCTTGTTGTCCGCGTTTTCCCGGACCGCGCAGGTGTTGAACACCACGACGTCGGCCTGCTCACCACTCGCCGGGACGTATCCCGCGGCCTCAAGCATGCCGGCCATCCGCTCCGAATCATGCACGTTCATCTGGCAGCCGAAGGTGCGCACCTGATAGGTACGGGGCTGCTGGAGGGCAGGGTCTGCTGACGGGGCGGTACCGGATGCGGGGGAAGGAATGGTCAAACTCACCTATTAAGGGTACCGGGTCGCTCAGGTTGCCGGGTCGGTGCAGACGCCGCTTCGGCGGGCCTACGGATCCAGCAGGCAGTCCGCTGGCTCTGCCTGGCTGTCCGCACGTGCGTCGAGCACCTCTCCGACGATCCGGAACGCCTGCGACGGCTGATAGCCCTTGCGGGCCAGCATTGACGCCAACCGACGGGTGATCTTGTCCCGCTCAGCACGGTCCGACAAATCCGTGCCTGCCCGGAGCTTCCGCTCCACCAGGAGCCGGGCAGCCACTTCCTCGTCCGCGTCGGAAAGCTGTTCCAGCGCGGCGGCAGCGGTGTCCGCGTCAATCCCCTTGTCCGCCAGTTCGCGCCGGAGGGCCCCCTTGGCGAGCTTCCGAGACTGCGACCGGCTGCGCACCCACATGTCGGCGAACTCGGCGTCGTCAATGAGGCGGACCTCCTGGAAGCGGTCCAGGACGGCTTCCGCCACATCCTCCGGAATGTTCCGCTCGGCCAGTTTCCGCGCCAGCTGCAGCCGGCTCTTGGCCGAATTGGTCAACTGCCGGAGCACGATGGCCCGCGCCACGGACGCGGGATCCGGTTCGGCGTCTGCGTCTGCGTCTGCGTCTGCGGCGATGGCAGCATCCGGATCGGGTCCGTCCGGCCCGAAGCCGGGGCGTCCGCCGCCCCGTCTCCGCTGCCGTCGCCCCGATCCGGCGTCCTGCCCGGCCGCACGCCATCCGGCGCCCTGCCCGGCCGTCAGGTCAGGGGCGTCCCTAGAAGCCGTCAACAGCCTTCAGCTTCGGTGTCTCTTTGGCATCATCTTCGACGGGCTTGACTACCCCGACGCCAAGCTTCTCCTTGATCAGGCGCTCCAGTTCGGTCGCCAGCTCGGGGTTGTCGCGCAGGAACCTGCGGGAGTTCTCCATGCCCTGGCCCAGCTGGTCGCCGTCGTAAGTGAACCACGAACCCGACTTTTTGATAATGCCGTGCTCAACGCCCATGTCGATAATGCCGCCCTCGCGGGAGATGCCCTGGCCATAGATGATGTCGAATTCGGCGATCTTGAAGGGCGGGGCCATCTTGTTCTTGACGATCTTGGCCTTGGTGCGGTTACCGACGGAGTCGGCACCTTCCTTGAGCGTCTGGATCCGACGGACATCGATGCGGATGGACGCGTAGAACTTCAAGGCCTTACCGCCGGTGGTGGTCTCCGGGGAGCCGAAGAACACGCCGATCTTTTCACGGAGCTGGTTGATGAAGATGGCGGTGGTTTTGGTCTGGCTCAGGCGGCCGGTGATCTTACGCAGCGCCTGGCTCATGAGGCGGGCCTGCAGACCCACGTGGCTGTCGCCCATGTCGCCCTCGATTTCCGCACGCGGCACAAGGGCAGCAACGGAGTCGATGACGATGACGTCCAGCGAGCCTGAGCCGATCAGCATGTCCATAATTTCCAGGGCCTGCTCGCCTGTATCCGGCTGCGAGACCAGGAGGGCGTCCGTATCCACGCCCAGCCTGGCGGCGTATTCAGGGTCCAGGGCGTGCTCGGCATCGATGAAGGCGGCAATGCCGCCCAGGCGCTGCGCGTTGGCAACGGCGTGCAAGGCCACGGTGGTCTTACCCGAAGATTCCGGACCGTAGATCTCCACGACGCGGCCGCGGGGCAGGCCGCCAATTCCCAAAGCCACGTCCAACGCGATGGATCCGGTGGGGATGACCTCGATGGGGGCACGGACTTCATCGCCCAGCCGCATGACCGAGCCCTTGCCGAACTGCTTGTCAATCTGTGCCAGCGCTGCGTCGAGCGCCTTTTGACGATCCGGGGCTGCCGCCATGGTTCACACCTCTAATGCTTTCTCGCTTTGGAGTGGCCTCAGCGGCCATTTCTTGGTCATCTCTGACGCTAATGGCACCCACTGACATTCTGGCCGGATGACATCGCCTATGTGGATAACCCACTACGAAAAGCATAGCTTTACCCGAACAGATATTCGAACAGATCCGGCGGCGTGTCAGCGCAGAAGGGGCGCACATGAGCCTGGAGAACGCGGCCGCGTTGGTGGCGGCGTCAGTCGCGCAGGGGTTTGACGTCGCGTCCCAGGCGCCGCTCCGGCGGCACATCCTGGACGTCGCAGATGGCCAGCCACACCTGTCGGGGGCTCAGTCCGGCTGCGAGGGCCTGGTCGGCGGTGCGCCCGCCGGCCCCGGCCAGGACGAGGGTGCTGCTCAAGACCCGGGAGTAGCCAGCCCCGAATTCGTCGTCCATAAGCCGCCAATAGTCACTGATCCGCACCAATAGAGTCTCTCACGGTCCCGGACCCTAGAATTGTTGCCATGAGCAACCCTGCCGACGGCCCTCCTGCGACAGGCCTTCCTGAGACAGGCCTTCCCTCGACGTCCCCTGTGGAGAAAGATACCGACAAGGACACCGTCGACGAGGCTTTGAACACCGTGGAACACCAAATCAGTCTCTTTTGGCGGCGTGCCCGTTCGGTGTCCCATCAGCTCTCGCGGCAGGTGCACCCGGACATGGAGCCGGCGGCCTACGGGCTGCTTGCGGTCATCCGGCGCGAGGGACCCATCCGGTTGACAGACCTCGCCCTGAACATCGGCGTGGGAAAGCCTTCCGTCAGCCGCCAGATCGCGTTCCTGGAAAGCATCGGGTTGGTGTTCAAGGAAGCTGATCCCCTGGACGGAAGGGCGCAGTCGATCCGCCTCACCGAAAAGGGCGAGGAAAAGATGCATCAGGTCCAGGATGCGCGCCGCCAGGACTTCCGTGAGCGACTGGGTGAGTGGCCGGTTGGGGAACTGCAGACCCTCGCCGAATACATGGCAAAGCTCAACTCCATCTTTGAACTCGACGGCTTCGCGAAGGACCCGTCCACCGGCGACACTGCAATATAGCCAGCACACACAACAAAGCCTCCGGCCCATGGCCGGAGGCTTTGTTGTACTTCCTGTCTGGCTGCTGCGGACGGCTTACCGTGCGCCGGAAAGCAGGCCCTTGGACAGTTCGTTGTTGAGTTCAGCGCTCAAATCGCGATCAAGGTCGCGGCCGTAGCGCTGTGAGAATTCCTGGGGAACGGTGTCCGGAACGGCTACGCCCTCGGCGACGGCGACACGGTCGCTGACTTCCCTGAGCATACTGGACAGCGGCACGTCCAGGGCTGAGCAGATTGACGAGAGGAGCTCTGATGAAGCTTCCTTCTGGCCGCGCTCTACTTCGCTGAGATAGCCTAAGGAAACACGGGCACTGTGCGAAACTTCGCGGAGCGTGCGTCCCTGGCGCTGGCGTACATCGCGCAGGACATCACCGATTTCGTGACGAAGTACAACCATCTTGCGCTCCTTCTGTTCGCTCTTGGCCTGATCGGCGAGGCCCACATCCTTCCAGCGGACAACGCCGTTTATGGATACGGGCTGCTTTACCATCTGTATCGCCTTGCTCCCTCATAAGTTCGGTCCGCCGTGGAGCGAACCGTGGTTTATTCATCCTAGGCGCCTCCGCTCTCAGGAAGCGACACAATGTAATAACTAATGGGCACCGGGATTTGTTCCCGGCAACTTTACGCCCGGTAGCTTCAGGAAGGTAGGGACGCGATCAGACTTTCCAGCGCGGCACCACAAGCCTGTCCGCGGATCTCTGCCCGGTTACCCGTAAAGCCGTACTCGACGTAGGACGCACCGTCTGCTGTGGCAACCCCAATGAACACGGTCCCCACCGCTTTGCCGTCATGTTCCTCCGGGCCGGCCACCCCTGTGGTGGCGACGCCGATGTCAGCGGCCAGCGCACTCCTGGCCCCGGCCGCCATGGCCGCTGCGACGGCGCCGTCAACTGATCCGGCGGTGGCCAGCAGCTCTGCCGGAACGCCCAGGACGTCCACTTTGACGGAGTTCTGGTAGGCCACCACGCCGCCTTGGAGCATGCCTGAGGCTCCGGCTGTATCGGCGAGAACGGCGGTGACCATTCCCGCCGTGAGCGACTCCGCGGTCGCTACCGTGCGGCCCATTTCGAGGGCCTTTTTGACTGTCTGTTCCGCCAAGTGGTGAAGGTTGGTCACGTCGGCTCCCTAGTTTTCAGCTGTAGTTTTTCCGGCCCGTTTGCCCTGTGACCGAATTCGCAGGGCTTCAATGACGTATTCGACGCCGGTCCATACCGTGATCAGTACTGCCACCATCATGACTGCGAAAGCCACCCACACAAGCCACGGTGCCAGCGCGCCGAGTGGCAGGAGGTACAGGAAGATCGCGGCCGTCTGAACGACGGTCTTGAGCTTGCCTCCACGCGAGGCCGGGATGACACCGTACCGGATGACAAAGAAGCGAAGGGCGGTGATGCCCCATTCCCTGACGAGGATGACGATGGTGACCCACCACGGCAGTTCATTCAGGATGGAGAGCATCACCAGCGCTGAGCCGATGAGGAGCTTGTCGGCGATGGGGTCAGCTATTTTGCCGAAATTGGTGACGAGGCCGCGACTCCTGGCGATGTCGCCGTCGAGCTTGTCAGTGTAGATGGCGACGGCGAACGCCACCACCGCGGCCCAGCGCCAGGGCCCTGACTCGCTGTTCAGCCCGGGAGCATCGACGAGGAGGAACCAGACAAAGAACGGCACCAGGGCGATGCGCAGCATGGTCAGGATGTTGGGAAGATTCCAGATTCCGGGGCTGCTGGAGCCGGCGGCTGTTGCTTCGGTGCTAGTCACACTCCTAGGCTACCGTCCGGTGAGTGACCACGCGTCTTCAGAACCGTCCTCGTCGTCGCCCGAGGTGCCATCGGCGCCGTCGAAGTACTCAACCTTCTGGCTACGCTGGTCCAGATCCGCCTGCACGAGGTCCTCCGCGTAACCGCCCTGGGCGATGTTCGCGTTGGCGTTGTCGCTGAGCGCCGCCGTTTGCGAGTCAGGAACCGCCGGCGCGTCCTGGCCCTTCATGGCTGCGAGCACCGAAGCGAGGTCGTCCGGCTTCACCAGGACGTCGCGTGCCTTGGACCCTTCGGAGGGGCCAACCACTCCCCTGGACTCGAGCAGGTCCATAAGCCGTCCGGCCTTGGCGAAGCCCACCCGGAGCTTGCGCTGGAGCATCGACGTCGAACCGAACTGGGTGGTGACCACCAGTTCGGTGGCCTGCAGCAGCACCTCCAGGTCGTCCCCGATGTCGTCGTCGATCTGCTTCTTCTGCGCTTCGGGGGCGACGTCGTCACGGTAGACGGCCTTCAGCTGGCCCTTGACGTGTTCCACGACCTTGTGGATTTCAGACTCCGTAACCCACGCGCCCTGGACACGCATGGCCTTGGAGGCACCCATCGGCAGGAACAGGGCATCGCCCTGGCCGATGAGCTTCTCGGCACCGGGCTGGTCAAGGACCACGCGGGAGTCCGTGACGGAGGACGTGGCGAAGGCCATCCGGGACGGCACGTTGGCCTTGATCAGGCCGGTGACGACGTCCACGGAGGGTCGCTGGGTGGCCAGGACCAGGTGGATGCCGGCGGCACGGGCCAGCTGGGTGATGCGGACGATGGAGTCTTCGACGTCGCGCGGGGCCACCATCATCAGGTCGGCGAGCTCGTCAACGATCACCAGCAGGTACGGGTACGGCCGGATGACGCGCTTGGAGTCCACGGGCGGATGGACCTTGCCGGCGCGGACTGCCTTGTTGAAGTCATCGATGTGCTTGAACCCGTAGTTGGCGAGGTCGTCGTAGCGGGCGTCCATCTCGCGGACCACCCATTGCAGGGCCTCGGCAGCCTTCTTCGGGTTGGTGATGATGGGAGTGATCAGGTGCGGGACGCCTTCGTAGGCGGTCAGTTCCACACGCTTGGGGTCCACCATGACCATGCGGACCTCATCGGGGGTTGCCCGCATGAGGATCGAGGTGATCATGGAGTTCACGAACGAGGACTTACCGGCGCCCGTGGCCCCTGCGACGAGCAGGTGGGGCATTTTGGCGAGGTTCGCCACGACGTAGCCGCCTTCGACGTCCTTGCCGACGCCCATCACCATGGGGTGGTCGGTCCGGCGGGCGTTCTGGCTGCGGAGGACGTCACCGAGGGAGACGGTCTCGCGGTCCGTGTTGGGGATCTCGATTCCAATGGCGGACTTGCCCGGGATGGGGCTGAGGATCCGGACGTCGCTGGAAGCCACGGCGTAGGAGATGTTCTTGGACAGGGCGGTGACGCGCTCCACCTTGGTGCCCGGCGACAGTTCGATCTCGTACCGCGTGACGGTAGGTCCGCGGCTGAAGCCGGTGACCTGTGCCTCCACGTTGAACTGGTTGAGGGTCTCGGTCAGCGAAGCGACAATCGCGTCGTTGGCTTCGGTGCGCTCCTTGGGGATGGAGCCCGGGGTCAGAACATCCGACGGCGGCAGCGTGTAGGTGACGTCGCCCGCCAGTGAGAGTTGCTCGGTCCGCTGCGGAATGGGCGCGGGCAGGGGCACGGGTGAGACGGGCCTGGCCGGCACCTGCGCAACCGCGGCGGGGACAGGGTTGAGTGAGCCCGCGGCCACCATCCCGGGAGTGACCAACGGGATGGCCTCGGTGGCGTTGTCCTCTGCCGGACCCCTTCCGACAGCGCCGAGGCCCTGTGCGGCTTTGATTTTCTCGACAGCGATTTCCGCCTGGGTGGGGCGGCGCACGCCGGGAGCGGGGCGCGGTCCGCGGCCTGATTTTGCGTCGGCCTCGTCGTCGTCAATGACGGCGTGCTCGAAGGCTTCGTCGCCCACGTAGCCTTCCAGCCCGGCGTCGGACTCGTCGTCCTTACCGAAGAAGCGGCGCTTCTTCTTCCGCGGTGCAGCGGCCGCCTGCGTTTCCTCGAGGTAGCTGCGGTCATGGCTGTCCCCGGCGTCGCCGGGTTCCTGCAGGTCCAGGCCCATCAGGTGCTCATACGCCGCCCGGAGCCGGCGCGGAATGGCTCCGAAGGGGGTTGCGGTGATGATGAGCAGTGAGACGAGGGCCAGCAGGCCGTAGACCACAACGGGCACCGCCGCATGGATGGCCGCGAGTGGTGAGGCGGCCAGGAAGCCGAGCATACCGCCGGCCTGGCGGAGGCCGTCGAAGCCGTCGGCAACTGTGGGCTGCCCGCCGACGACGTGGGCAAGGCCGCAGCCGGCAAAGGTCATGATGAGGAAACCGATCCCCACCCGGTTGTTTCCGCGGCCGTCGTCGGGCTGCCGGAAGAGCCGGAAGGCACACACAAATAGCATCAGCGGCAAAAGCAGTGACATCCAGCCGAAGGTGCCGTTGACCACGCTGTAAACGGCGTCGGGGAACCAGCCGGTCATTCCCCACCAGGCGAAGGTGGCGATGAAGACGCCCAGGGCAAGGTTAAACAGGGCCGCGCCGTCGCGGCGTTCCTCTGCCGGCAGGTCACTGACATCGGAGCCGATCCTGCGAACTCCGCCGCCGACCAGATGTCCCACGCCCAGCCAGGCGCCGCCTACAACGCGCAGGAGCCAGGGCTGCCGCTGTTCGACGGCGGGAAGCTGGCGGGTGCGTGCGGTGCCCGCCGAGGAACCCGCCCGGCTGCCGGTGCGGCTGGACGCTGTGGCGCCTGCACCGCGGCCCGCCGAGCCGCCTGATTTGGCGCTGGATTTGCCGCCAGTGGTGCCTCGGGGCGCGGGAGTAGTACGAGTGGCCATACGAGCCACGGTACCGGATCTGGCGCGGTTTTCCGCGGATTTCCGGCTGTTCCCGGCCTCATGTTGCGGATGGGAAAGGCCCGGTTCTACAAGAACCGGGCCTTTGCCATTCCGCTTGCCTTCGGGGCTGCTACGCCTCGAGGACCACCGGGATGATCATGGGCTTGCGGCGCAGCTTGCGGTTGACCCAGGTGCCGACAACGCGGCGGACAACCTGCTGGAGCTGGTGGGTGGTGTGATCCGTGCGGTTGAGCACGGCTTCTTCCAGGGCGGCGTTGATCTTCGGGATGATCTCGTCGAAGACCGTATCGTCCTCGGCCACGCCGCGGGCGTGGATCTCAGGTCCGGAGACCACTTTGCCGGTGGTGCGGTTGATGACGGTGATGATGGAGATGAAGCCTTCATCGCCGAGCGTCTGGCGGTCCTTGAGGTCCGCTTCCGTGACTTCGCCGACGCTGGAGCCGTCCACATAGACAAAGCCCACTTCAACCTGGCCCACCACGTCTGCGCGGTGGTCCTTGAGGTCGATCACGGTGCCGTTGTCGGCAAGGATGACGCTGGCGGTGGGGACGCCGGACTCGATGGCGATCTTGCCGTTGGCGATCAGGTGGCGGGTCTCGCCGTGCACGGGCATGGCGTTGAGCGGCTCAAGGATGTTGTAGCAGTAGAGCAGCTCGCCGGCGGCTGCGTGTCCGGAGACGTGCACCTTGGCGTTGCCCTTGTGGATGACGTCCGCGCCGAGCTTGAGCAGGCCGTTGATGATACGGAAGACGGCGTTTTCGTTGCCCGGGATGAGGCTGGAGGCCAGAATCACGGTGTCGCCGTCGCCCACCACTACGCGGTGGTCGCCGTTGGCCATGCGGGAAAGCGCGGCCATCGGTTCGCCCTGGGAACCAGTGGACATCAGGACCACGCGGTTGTCCGGCAGGCTGTCGATGTTCTTGATGTCCACGAGGAGACCCTCGGGAACGTCGAGGTACCCCAGCTTGGCGGCGATGGCCATGTTGCGGACCATGGAGCGGCCCACGAAGGCCACCTTGCGGTTGTGCTTGGCGGCGGCGTCAAGCACCTGCTGGACGCGGTGGACGTGCGAGGAGAAGGACGCCACGATGATGCGCTTGGTGGCCTGGCCGAACAGCCGTTCCAGCGTGGGGCCGATTTCCTTCTCGGCGGTGGTGAAGCCTGGCACGTCGGCGTTGGTGGAGTCGGACATAAAGAGGTCAACGCCCTCTTCACCCAGCTTGGCGAAGTGACGGAGGTCGGTGATCCGGCCATCCAAGGGCAGCTGGTCCATCTTGAAGTCGCCCGTGTGCAGGACGGTGCCGCCGGCCGTGCGGATGAACACTGCCAGTGCGTCGGGGATGGAGTGGTTGACCGCGACAAACTCGCATTCGAAGGGGCCAAACTTTTCGACCTGGCCCTCTTCAACGGTCATCGTGTACGGACGGATCCGGTGTTCCTGCAGCTTGGCCTCGATGAGGGCCAGCGTCAGCTGTGAGCCCACCAGGGGGATGTCGGCGCGGAGCCGCAGGAGGTAGGGAACGGCCCCGATGTGGTCCTCGTGGCCGTGGGTAAGGACAACGGCCACGATGTCGTCGAGACGGTTCTCAATGTAGGAGAAATCGGGCAGGATCAGGTCAACGCCGGGCTGTGTTTCCTCCGGGAAGAGGACACCACAGTCCACGATGAGCAGTTTGCCGTCGATTTCGAACACGGCCATGTTCCGGCCGATCTCCCCCAGTCCGCCCAGCGGAACGATCCGAAGGGTGCCTTGCGGCAGGCGTGGAGGCGTGACAAGGCCGGGAAGGGCGGTTTGGGTCATAGTGCACTACTTTCCAGGCGGAAGGGTTCTGGTCTTAGCCCTCAGGGAAAGACCAGCCCCGCTTCCGCCAAATCCTCGCGGATGGTTGCGATCTCGGCTTCGTCCGGCTCCACGAGGGGCAAACGGACAATCGAGTTGGGCAGGACTCCCTGCCATTTAAGAATTTGTTTGGCTGCAACGGCTCCCTGGACGCGGGTCATCGTTGCCCGCACGACGGGCAGCAGCTCGAAGTTGATCTTACGCGCCGTTTCGAGGTCGTTCGCGTTGATGGCGTCGATCAGTTCGCGGAAGCGGCGCGTTGCGACGTGGGTTGTGACACCCACGAGTCCGACGGCGCCCAAGGACATCCACGGAAGGGTCAGTCCGTCGTCGCCCGAGTAGAAGTACAGGTTAGTCTCTGCCATCACGCGGCTGGCTGCCATAAAATCGGCTTTGGCATCCTTGACAGCGACGATGTTCGGGTGCTGCGCCAGGCGGATCATGGTTTCGGGCTCGATCGCGATGGAGGAGCGGCCCGGAATGTCATAGAGCATAACGGGCACGTCCGTTGCGGACGCAACGGTCTCGAAGTGCGCGCGGACCCCGGCCTGGCTGGGCTTGTTGTAGTACGGCGTGACGAGCAGCAGGCCGTCGACGCCGAGCGCTGCCGCCTGCTGGGAGAGGTGCACTGAATGTGCGGTGTCGTTCGTCCCGGTGCCGGCGACGATGGCGGCGCGGTCTCCCACGGCCTCCTTGACAGCGCGGAACATGCCAAGGTTTTCTTCATCCGAGAGGGTGGACGTTTCGCCGGTAGTCCCGGTGACGACCAGGCCGTCGCAGCCATCGTCCACAAGCTTGGTGGCCAGCTCGGCTGCCTGCTTGTAGTCCACGGCGCCATCCTTGGTGAAGGGCGTGACCATGGCGGTCAGGAGCGTACCAAGGGCAGGAGCGGTGGCGGATTTGTGAGGCATGGAAAAAACGTTACCCTGTCGGCGGCTGGTTAGGACAATGGGAGCGGCGTGATACGCGTCAAATAGCGGGCTGCCATGCCCCAGGAACTGCGGTCAGCACGCAGTGGGAGTCCGACACCCGCAGCGTCAGCGGAATTTCCGCAATGCACTCCGCTGCAGGACGGCGGTAACCACTTCAGTTCCGGTTCCGGCGGCCTTTTTCAGTTCGAAGCCGTCCGGTCCCCAGAACCCGCTGAGGCCGCAGGAGGGGCCCAGCACGGTGGATCCGCCAAGGTTCGCCAGGACGGCGAACATCCGGTTGTCCATGGCCCTGGCTCCGAGATGCAGCGCAAGCCGCCGTTCTTCCGCCAGCGTGTACAGCGCCGATACGGCATAGATATCCGCGCCGGCTTGGGCTGCCCCAGTGGAGTGGGCAGGAACCGCGGCGTCAGCGCAGATGGCCAGCGCAATCTTCCAGCCATCCAGTTCGATCAGGAGGGCACCGTCACCCGCGGCAAAGACCTCCCGCTCTTGGCCGTGGAGGTGGGTTTTGAAGCCAAGTTCGATGGTGCCAGCGGGGTGGATCACGAAGCTGGCGAGTCGCGGCGTCCCATCAGGTTCCCGATAGGCAGCACCTGCCACGGCAGTGATCCCGGTCCGGCGGCAGATTTCGTGGAGGTCGCCCAGTCGTGGGTCAATGTGTTGAACCCAAGAGTCGTCAGCGGCCAGTAGCGCCAGGTTGTACCCCGTCAATGACAGCTCAGGGAACACCACCAGCCGGGCACCATGGGATTCGGCATCCTCGATCAGCCGGACGTGTTCTTGCACATTCGGGACAATCCCGCCTTCCAGCGCCTGGTACTGCACGGCAGAGACGGTCAGGGCATCAGTCACCTCCTTATCCTAGGGATGTCCGCCTAGCCGAGGGAACCGCGCCGCCGATTGGCAGGGCGCTGCAGTTCAGCCAGACGCGGCAACTCAGCAGGGGGCTGCAGCTGACGAGGGTGCTGCAGTTCAGCCGGGCTCCGCAACTGAGCGGGTGGCTCGTCAGCCCGCCTCACGCCATCCTGCGGCTTCCCCGGCTGGCAGTACCGGTCCACCGCAGCCTCCCGCAGCCCCTCAGCCCAGGCCGCGAGCCGCTGTGCCGCCCGGACGTAGTGGAACAGCTCAGTGGGGGTCAGGGCGTCGAGGTCGGTGTCGGCCAACCTGCGGGCCAGCTCCGCCCCCGCCGGCTGGGCGGTGAGTGTGACGCCTTCGTCCTGCCACTGGATGTCCACAGGGGGTCGACCTGCCACGAGCTGCCGGAAGAGGAAGTCCACCACTCCTGGGCTCATCGCTTTCATCAGACCTGCAGGATGTGCCGAGGCGGAGTCCTGGGCATCCTGCGTGGGGCGCACCGATCCGCTGGCGGTTGGGGATTCCGGAATCGGTCGCGGCTGGGATGGGGTTTGCATGGTGTCCATATTATTCGAACATATATTCGAACACAAGGGTCTATAAGACCGTGTTTCCGGCCGGCTCTTGACTGCCGCCACAAAGGTTGGTGTGAGAACATCGCCTCATGACGTCCCGTGCCCCGGCAAGACCCTCACGGGCGCCTCGAACCTCACAGGCTGCGGGCCGCCTCCGCGGTATTGACGCCGCCAGGGGGCTGGCGCTCCTTGGCATGATGGCCACGCATTTGCTCCCCACCTTCGAGGCAAACGCCGACCTCACGCCCACATGGATCGGCCTCACTTTCTCCGGCCGGGCGGCAGCCCTGTTTGCCGTGTTGGCGGGCGTGGGCCTGGCGCTGTCCACCGGCAAGCAGGTGCCTCCGGAAGGTACTTCCTTGAAAGCAGCCCGCCGCGGCATCGCACTGCGCGCCCTGGTGATTGCCGCCGTCGGGCTCTCACTGGGCGGGCTGGAAGTGAACCTTGCGATCATCCTGGTCCATTACGCGCTGCTGTTCCTGTGCGTCCTGCCGTTCCTTGGCCTGAAGCTGAGGGCGCTGTGCGCGTGGGCCGTCGGCTGGATCGTGGTTTCCCCCGTGCTCGCCTATCTGCTCCGCCCCTGGCTGATGGCGGCCAATCCGCCCCTGAACCTGGGGCACAACCCGTCCTGGGAAGACCTTTCGACGCCGTTCCCCCTGCTGGGAGACCTGTTCCTGACCGGCTACTACCCGGTGTTCCAGTGGCTGTCATACCTGCTGGTGGGCCTGGTGATCGGCCGGCTGGCCCTCACCAAGGCGATGGTTCCTGTCCTGCTGCTCTGCGGCGGCGCTGCGGTGGCCGCACTGGCCAAGGCTTGGGGCACCGCCGCAATGGAGAGCTGGGGCGGCCAGGCCGCGCTGGAGGCGGTCCTGAACGCCCCCGGATACCCGCTGGACAGTGTCCTCCAGGTCAACCTCACCGGAATCCGGCAGGAAGGATCCTGGTGGTGGCTGGCGGCCGCGGCGCCGCATTCGGCCACCACCCTGGATCTTGTGCACACCTGCGGCGTGGCAGCCGCTGTCGTCGGAGTGTGCCTCCTGCTCGGCAGGCTGGCTGACTGGCTGGACCTGGACCTGTTGCTGCCGCTGCGCGGTGCGGGAGCCATGACGCTCACGCTCTACTCAGCCCATGTCTGGGTGGTTTCGGCGTTCAACCTGAAGCCGCTCCCCGCCGGCTGGACTGAGGAGGGGATGTACTGGGCGCATGCCGCGACGGCCATAGCCGTGGGTATCGTGTTTGTGCTCGTGAAATGGCGGGGCCCATTGGAGCTGGTGGGCCATGCCGCCAACCGGCTGGGGCGCGGCGAACGAGCCGGTCTGCGCTAGCTCGCCGCAGCGGATTCGCCCGCCGCAGAGAGCGGGCTGTTACAAGCAGGCTGTTACGCCGGAACCTGGCCGCGGAACAGCTTCACGGCGTCGCGCATGGACGCGCGGGCGCGTTTACGGTCGCCGGCAGCGTCATAGGCGCAGCTGAGCCGGAACCACGAACGCCAGTCACCGGGCGCCGCTTCAGCCTCGGCCTTGTACTTTTCGAATTCCAGATCCGCCGCCGAGCGGACGATCCGGCCGGCGGGTGTGCGCGGGAGTTCGTCGACCGGGAGACCGCCTTCGGCCTCCAGGACCTTCGCCATCTGTTCCGTGCGTGCGCCGAACAGCAGTTCACGGATCATGGCCCAGGCGCCGATGGCCGGGAGGACCAGGTAGGCGGCCCCAATGGCCTTGGCGGCGGGGTTGCTGTCCAGCAACAAGAGCACGGAACGCTGGAACGACACCACCAGGTAAAAGACCAGCAGGAGCGTTACGGCACCCACCCAGATCTTGGTGCGGTTCTTCCGGAACGCGGCAAAAAACTCGCCCACGGCCTAGAGCCCCAGGTCCAGGTAGCCGTCCAGACCCACCGTCAGTCCCGGATGCGCGGCGACGTTGCGCACGCCCAGCAGCACTCCGGGCATAAAGGAGGCGCGGTCAAAGGAATCGTGGCGGAAGGTCAACTGCTCCCCCGGGCCGCCAAGCAGCACCTCCTGGTGGGCCACCAGCCCGCGCAGCCGGACGCTGTGAATGCGGACTCCCTCAACGTCGCAACCCCGCGCGCCGGCGAGTTCGCTGCTGGTCGCGTCAGGACTGGGCGGAACGTCCGCAGCCTTGCGCTCGGCTGCAATCAGCTGGGCCGTGCGGACAGCGGTCCCGGACGGCGCATCAACCTTTTGAGGGTGGTGCAGTTCGATGATTTCCACGGACTCGAAATATTTGGAAGCCTTAGCGGCAAAGGCCGAGGCCAGCACGGAACCGAGGGCAAAGTTGGGGGCGATCAGCACTCCGGTTTCCGGGTTCTCCGCGAGCAGTGCTTCCAGTCCGGCGAGCCTGGTGGCATCCCAGCCGGTGGTCCCCACCACTGCGTGCATACCATGCTCGACGGCGTAGCGGACGTTCGCTTCGGTGCTTTCGGGGACGGTGAGGTCCACCACAATGTGGGCACCCGACGTGGCCAGCTGGTCCAGCGAGTCGCCGCGTCCCAGGGCGGCCACGAGCAGCAGGTCGGAGGCGGCTTCAACGGCCTTAACGGCTTCGGCGCCCATGCGCCCGTTGGCGCCCAGGACAGCCACGCGGGTGGGCACGGAGAGTTGTTCGGTCATGCCGTTAACCCTACCGTCGGGCCGCGTGCGGGATTGAACCGAAGGCTGTTCGTTACCTCGCAGCCGCCGGAAGTCGGGAAGCCGGTGCTGCTTAGCTGCCCGCGCCGACCCACTCCACCGTGCCGTCGGCGAAGAACTGTTCCTTCCAGATGGGAACCTGCTCCTTGATGCGGTCCACCAGTTCGGAACACACGGCAAAAGCCTGTCCGCGGTGCGCAGCGGAGACCGCGCAGACCAGCGCCGGGTCACCGATGTTGAGCATGCCGATGCGGTGGGCAGCCCAAATTCGCACGGGCTGGGTGGAGGATCCCTCGGCAGCATGTTCGGCGGCCAGGCGGGCGACGACGTCGGTCATCACCTGGTGAGCGGTGGGGTGCGCGCTGTAACTGAGCCGCTCCACTGCCTTGCCGCCGTCGTGATTCCTCACGACGCCGCTGAAGCTGACCACGGCCCCCGCGGTGTCAGACTCCACCGCAGCGATGGCCTGGTCCACGGAGATCGGTTCTGCGCTCAGCACCGCGTGGACCACTTCGAAAACCGATTCAGTGCCCATGGCCGCCCTCCAGCTGGTCGCACAGGTGCCCGATCAACGGGTCCAGCACCGACAGGCCGTCCATGACTCCCTTGGGTGACCCGGGCAGGTTGACAACGAACGTCTGCCCCGCAGCTCCGGCATGGCCGCGGCTGAGCGCCGCAAGCGGCGTTTTGGCTGCGCCTTCGCGCCGGATGGCCTCCATGATGCCCGGGATTTCCCGGTCCAGAAGTGGCAGGGTCACGTCGGGTGTGCGGTCGTCCGGGCTGAGCCCGGTACCGCCGCTGGTGATCACGACGGCGGGATGCTGGGTGAGGAGGGCCCGGATCGCCGCACCGACGGGCGCGCCGTCCGGCACCACCATGGCAGGGTAAGCCTCGAAGCCGTGCTCGGTGAGCCAGTCAATGATGACCGGACCGGTTTCATCCTCATAGATGCCTGCGGCGGCCCGGGTGGAGGCAATGACAACCCCGGCCTTCCGGCCCTGCACCTCGCCGTGCGTGTGCGGCTCCGGCAGGATAGTGCTCTCAGTGCTCATAGTGTCCAGTCCCCGCTCTTGCCGCCGCTTTTCGCCAGCACTTTGATGTCGGTCAGCACGGCGTGCTTGTCGACGGCCTTGATCATGTCGTACACGCTGAGGGCAGCCACGGAGACCGCCGTCAGAGCTTCCATCTCAACCCCGGTGACCCCGCGGGTTTTGACCGTGGCCAGGATCGCCACGGAATCGGTTCCGAGCTCGAAGTCCACGGTGACTTTCGAGAGCGGCAAGGGGTGGCAGAGCGGGATGAGTTCGGGAGTCTTTTTTGCCGCCATGATGCCGGCAACCCGCGCAACGGCCAGGGCATCACCCTTGGGCAGGCCACCGGATCCGAGCAGGCCCAGCACTTCGTCAGTGGTGCGGACCGTGGCAGTGGCGGTGGCTTCTCGGGTGGTTTCTGTTTTGCCGGACACGTCCACCATCTGGGCGCTTCCGTCCTGGCGCAGATGGGTCAGCGCGGACGGGCTATGTTCTGGATTCACAGCATCCATACTTCCACCTCCTCGCCCTCGGCGAGCGCAGAGACCCCAACGGGCACGTGCACCAGCGCGTTGGAGCCGGCGAGGGCGTGCATGAGGTGGGAGCTTTCGCCCCCCTCCAGGCGCACAGTTCCGTCCCCCTGGAGGGTTCCGCGCCGGACCTGATGCTTGAGTTCAGGCGACGAAAGGCTGTGGCCCAGCCGTGCGCGGACAGGGATCCGCGGTGCGGGCGATCCAAACAGTTCGGCCAGCACGGGCCGCAGGAACATTTCGAAGGAAACGAGGCAGCTGACCGGATTTCCCGGGAATCCCAGGAAGGGCACACCGTCGAACGTCCCGATGCCCTGCGGGCCGCCGGGCTGCATCGCCACATGCAGGAACTCGGCGGCCTGGCCCTCCATGGCCTGGCGGACAACTTCGTAGGCTCCCTTGCTGACGCCGCCCGTGGTGACGATCAGGTCCACCGTGCCGGCGTGGCTGCGCAGCAGTGCCCGGAATTCGTGCGGATGGTCCGAGGCGATGGCCGTGCGCACCACGGCCAGGCCCGCCTGCCGCATGGCACTTTCGAGGAGGGTTCCGTTGGAATCGTAGATCTTGCCGGCCGGCAGGGGCTGGCCGGGTTCCACCACTTCGTCGCCCGTCGTGGCCAGAAGGACGGTCACCGGCCTGCGCACAGTGACTTCGGCGATCCCCAGGGCCGCCAGCAGTCCCAGCTGTGCCGGGCCAAGGAAGGTACCCGCGGCCAGCGCCCGCTCCCCCATCGCAATATCACTGCCGGCCGACCGCACGAAGGTGCCAGCCGCCGTCGCCGGCAACCACACAGTGGTTGTTTCCCCCGAGGCGGGGAACCGGTCCGGAACGGCACGTTCCACGGGCACGACGGCGTCAGCACCGGCGGGAATCATGGCTCCCGTCATGATGGGGGCGGCAGTGCCACGGTCCAGGGCCGCCGGCACGGCACCTGCCGGAACGGGGACAACCACAGGCAGCTCCGCACCGCCGTCGGGCACGTCCAAGCTGTTGACGGCAAAGCCGTCCATCTGGGAGTTGGCGAACGGCGGGAGGCTCAGGGGGGCCAGAACGTCCTGGGCGAGGCCCTTGCCCAGCGCGTCGCGAAGTGCCAGCGTTTCCGTCCGTCCCTGGGCCAGCAGGGGCGTCAGCAGTTCGGTGACGGCGGCACAGTGCAGGGCAACGGACCGTGCCTGGTGTGGTGCCTGGCCTGGCGTGTGGCTGTGCCCGGCGTGGACGTGCTCGCTGCTGTTCGGGGTGTGGCCGTGCTGGTGTTGAGAGCTGTGCATGGTCCTGCCTTCGGTCCGGGCCGTCATGGATTCACATCAACTCTAATCGTGTGGAAGCCGGTGGCCCCGTCGGGAGCAACCGGCCGGCGTTCCTCCACCTGCGGCTCGCCGTTGAGGTCCGTGGCGCGGACCTGGACCTCGTACTGGCCCGGAGTCAGCTCGATGCCAAGCCGCCACTGGTACCAGGTGTCCAGCGAAATCCCGGGCGCGAGGCGGGCTTCCTGCCACGGACCGCGGTTGACGCGGAGTTCCACCTTGCCGATCCCGGTGTGCTGGGCCCAGGCCACACCGCCGAACATGACCGTTCCAGCACCCACACGCCGGCCGGTGCGGGGCACGTCGATCCGCGAGGACGTTTTGATGGGGCCGCGGTCGGACCAGCCGCGCGGCGTCCAATAGCCGACGTCGTCCGCGAACCTGGTGACGCGGAGTTCGGTGAGCCATTTGGTTGCGGAAACGTAGCCGTAGAGGCCGGGCACGATCATCCGGACCGGGAAGCCGTGTTCCAACGGCAGCGGTTCGCCGTTCATCCCCACCGCGAGCAGGGCGTCCCGCTCGTCGGTGAGGACCTCCAGCGGGGTGCCCGCCGTCCAGCCGTCGGAGCTTCGGGACAACACCATGTCGGCACCGGATTGCGGCCGGGCGAGGGCCAGCAGTTCCCGCGCCGGCCAGCCAAGCCAGCGTGCATTGCCGATCAGGTCCCCGCCCACCTCGTTGGAGACACAGGCGATGGTCACATGACGTTCAATCAGGGGCCTGGCCAGCAGATCAGCTAGGTTCAGCTCAATCTCCTGTTCCACCATCCCGGTGACGCGGAGTACCCAGGATTCGGGGTCGAGGGAAGGGACGATCAGGGCGGTGTCGATCCGATAGAAGTCACGGTTCGGTGTGACCAGCGGCTGCATTCCGTCCAGTCCCACCTCTGCGCCGGCCGGGATGGCGGGCGCTTCAGAGACTGCGGCAGGCAGTTGCAGTTTTTCACGGGCTGTACTGATGCCGGCAGCGGCACCTCGCCAGACCGCGGCGAGAACCCCGCCCACGGCGGTGGCCCCGGCACTCGCAGCCAAGACTTGCAGAAACGTGCGCCGCCCGGCGGTTGCTGCTGTCCTCGGGGGACCTTCTGTCCCCGCTGCGTCGGCCGGCAGCCCTTCGTGGAGCCGGCGGATCAGCCATCGCAGCAGAAGCGCGCCGGCCAGGGCTGAGATCACGGGCACTACGGCCGCGGCCGGGGTCATCTGGGCGCGGGTAAGCACCGCGGTCAGCCCGACGAGCCCAAAAACAGCAATCACCGCTGCACCGGCAAACCGCCTGCGCTGTTCCAGAATTCCGGCCAACGCCCCGACAGCTGCGATAACCAGCAGCATCCCGGCCACGAAGACCGCTTTGTCGGCAGTGCCGAACAGGGAGATGGCCCAGTCCTTCACACCCGGCGGAACAGCGTCGATCACAGCCCCGCCTACTGCCGTCAGGGGCGAGAGGGACGGGCTGAGCAGCCCTGCCAGCAGCTCCCCTACTACGACGGCGGCGCCGGCGGCCACGGTTCCCGAAGCAGCGGCCCAGCGGCGGCGGCCTTGAGCGGCACCGTCGGTTCCCGAGCGCCCTGGAGAGGTGGCGCCGTCGTCGGCCGTTTCCTGCAGAGGCTGGGAGCTGTTCACCTCTCCAGCATAGGTTCGCCGGGCCCCGGCAGCGCCGGACTTCACCACCGTTCGGAGGGACTTCCGGCGACGTACCGGATCCCGGGCGTCATGGATGTGATCCACGGGGTAAAGGTGGCGTAGCCTGAATTCATGACTGTTCAGCTAGGCATGCCGCAACCCCGGGAAGGTGCAGGGCCGGGCCTGCCGCCTGCCCGGCCGGCTGGCACGCCGCCGGGGCTGCTGGACCAGTACGGCCGCCGGGCCACGGACATGAGGCTGTCGCTGACGGACAAGTGCAACCTGCGCTGTACATACTGCATGCCGGCCGAAGGGCTTGAATGGCTGGCCAAGCAGGCCGTGATGTCCGCCGAGGAGATCGTGCGGATTGTCCGGATTGGTGTGGACCTGCTCGGCGTCCGCGAACTTCGCCTGACGGGAGGGGAACCTCTGGTCAGGGCAGACCTGATTGACATCATTGGAGCCCTACGAAGCAATCATCCGGAGCTGCCGATCTCCATGACCACCAACGGCGTGGGCCTGGACAAAAAGGCTGCCGCGCTCAAGGCCGCGGGCCTGACCCGCATCAATGTCTCGCTGGATTCGCTGCACGAGGAGACCTTCACCAAGCTGACCCGGCGCCCGTTCCTGGACCGGGTTCTGGCCGGCGTCGACGCCGCGTGGGCGGCCGGGCTGGGCCCCGTCAAACTCAACGCCGTGCTGATGCGGGGCATCAACGACACCGAGTCACCGTCCCTGCTCGCCTGGGCGCTGGACCGCGGCTACGAACTCCGCTTCATCGAACAGATGCCCCTTGACGCGGACCACGGCTGGACGCGGCGGAACATGATCACGGCGGCGGAGATCCGCTCCTTGTTGTCGCGCGACTTTGTGTTGAGTTCCGATCCCCGCGCCCGCGATGGAGCCCCGGCAGAACGCTTTGAAGTACGACGCCGGGTGGCCGGGCCCGCGGGGCCGGATGGTCCTGTGCTGGGGGCTGAGGGACTTGTGCCTGCCGCTGACGGGCATCGGCCGGAAGGCGTGGAGGCGGCGCCGGAAGGCGTGGAGGCGGCGCCGGAAGCCCACGGGCCGCTGCTCGGCACCGTGGGGATCATCGCGTCCGTCACGGAGCCGTTCTGCTCCGACTGCCGTCGCACACGGATCACCGCTGAGGGCAAGATCATGAGCTGCCTGTTCTCCCGTGAGGAGTTTGACCTTTTGGGTCTCCTGCGCGATGGCGCCAGTGACGACGCCTTGGCCGAACGCTGGCAGGATGCCATGTGGGTCAAGCCAAAGGCCCACGGAATGGACCACACAGGTCTCGGCGCAGCGGACTTTGTCCAGCCGGACCGCAGCATGAGCGCCATCGGAGGCTGAATTCTTGAACGTACGTTACTTCGCTGCCGCACGCGCCGCTGCCGGTGTAGAAGAGGAGTCCTTTGATCTCGCGTCCGGGACTACAGTGGCCGGCTTGCTGCAGGCAGTCCTGGCTGTGGACCGAGCCGAGCCCCCTGCCGGCACTCCTCCCCTGCAACGCATCCTGTCCCGGAGCAGTTTCCTGCTCAACGAGGTGGCCGTCCGGGACCGCACTACAGTGTTAAATCCGGGCGATGTGGTTGACGTGCTGCCCCCGTTCGCCGGCGGGTAGGAAACCCTTCAGATAGCGCGAATGGACAGTTGGGGCCCCGGATCTTGGCGCGACGGACAGTAGAGGCTGATCACCGTCACAGAGGCTCGCGTGGCTTCTGAGTTATCCACATAGGCATTCGTCTACGCGGTTTTGTCAGACCCACCTGTGATGCTTGAGGTATGGATCGCAGAGCAGCAGTGGAGGCGTTAGAGGCCATCGAGGCTCCCGTCGCTCGGCTTACTGTTGTAATCCGTGAAGCTGCCGAATCCTCGGGTTCCCGGGACTCTGATCCGCTACGCCGGAGGGCGAATAATGCCCTGATGACCGTGGCTGAAGTCGCTTGCGCGGAGGCAAAGATGGCGGGCCTCAAAGTCCAGGCCGTCGACTATGACGAGGCTGCCCAAGCCCTGGCGGGTCCGGCCACGTCACCTGAGGACAACACCGGGCAAGAGATGGCCGTGGTCGCGGAGGTGGCATGCGTGCTCACGGTGAGCGAACGGTCCGCTGGGGCGCTGTTGGCCGAGGCCCACCAACTTACCACCAGGCTGCCCCTGACCTTATCCGCGCTGCAGGCAGGGCAGATTTCGTGGCAGCACGCGAGGGTTATGGTCGACGAAACCACCAACCTTGACCGGCCGGCCGCTGCGGCGTTGGAAGCGCATTTCCTGGACCCCGACGCGGTTGCGGGTCGCCCTTACAGACCCCGACGTTCAGTACGCCATCTCGAACGCCGGGATCGCTTACGCTAGGCGCGGCACGGAAGAGCTGTCAAATGTTCTTCTGGAATTGGTGTCAGAGCGCATCGCATCCCCAAGCGATAGCCTCATGGCATCTGTCTTGAATGCCGCCATTGAGATTACCCCTCGTATAACGCGAGCAGAGCAAGCCCTGCTCGTTGTCGGTTGGCTTTTCCTTCATTCGGTCGAGCCCTCAGCTGCGTCCTTGGAACAGCTGCGATTTTATCATCAACCTATTCTGCGTGAATTTGGTCCGGACTTACCGAAACGCGAAGGGTCATACCTGCATTTGCAGTCAATTGGCTGCATTTCAAGAAGCTCGCTCGGTGGAGCGGCATTTGCCACTTTGTGGCATCAGACTTATCCCGGATTATTTCAGTCGGGCTTGGCCCTCGATCATATAGCAGAAGAGATAAAGGCCTATTGGGATGACCCCCGCATATTTGAGCCATGCACGCACGACGAGAGCCTTAAGCAGATTGCAGGCGGAGGTGCAAGCGACAACTACCTCTCCAGCCTCAACTTACCTGAGCCTCATGTTGAGGCCTTCAAGGTTCTCCGAGGAAGACATTTGCCTGATAACCAAGTTGTCGAATTGGTCAAGGCTTCAAATCCGGATGTAGTTCATCTTGAGCAAGCGTGGCCGAATCTCGGAAGTGCGAACCTCTCCGCTGTGGGCATAGCGATTGCCCACGCGATAGTCGTACAGAAGGGCATAGGAGATCCCCTGACCTTGCCCTGTGGCTGGGCGAGGGATAGCTCGCCATCAGAGGCCACTCCGATTTGGACGGCGCGGTCGTACCCAACCACCTGAGAAAGTGGGCGCATGATGTTGCCTGAAAACCAACCAACAGTCACGGATTGGATGAGCGCATGGGGCACCGTGGGTGCCCTGGCCGTGTCACTGTTGCTGGGTTTCACGTCCATTGTTCTGGCCTACAACGACCGCAGAGCTAAACGCGAGTCAGAGCGAATGGAGCTGGCAAGGGTGTTCGCTCGGGTTGAAGCGGGTGCAGAGGAAATGCGGTGGAGCATTTCAAACGCTTCGCCGTACCCGATACGACAGGCGCACATCACTGCGGTTGCTTTTGTAACTGGAGAGAACGACAAGCGGATAGTTGGGGGCGGCGCGCCCCAGTTCACAGCGGACTACATCGAGCCCGGGAAGACAGCGGGTGAGTCTTACCTGCGACACAGCCTGCCAGAGTCTCTTCGCATGATTCCCGGAGTCGAGGCCGCTGTACGGTTGGATTTCATTGACTACCAAGGCACGCATTGGGTGCGTGCTGCGAATGGCAAGGCAACCACTATCGAAAAGCTAAAGGGCAGTGGATTCGAACGACTGCCCCGTACGCTCTACGAGCCCAACACACTGGCACTGCCAGCGCGGCTCGGGGTCAGAGTCAGGCGAGCCTTCACATGGTTCGCCAAAAAGAAAACGACTGGGCCGCTCCGCTAGGGCTTCTCGACCAGCCAACCACCGCATCGACCGAAGCCCTAATAATGCGGCGGGCTACTTTCGTCGGAAAGACCGAGCGGGCGGTGGTCAGGTATTCTGATGGCAGTGATACTTAATTCTTCTCTGTGACCCAGAGTCCTTTCAGCGATTCCAGTTCGCTCCCTAGAGGAGCGGTGATTCCGTGCGCCCGCAAAGGGAACCCCATTTGGAGTTCCCCTGCTCACCGGCCCAACACCGAACTCACCACTGGAAGATCACATGCAAACAACATCAGCGAACTCCCCCGCGCCCTCATCACCTGCCCTCGACCGGCAGTCCCTGCGCCCTGACTGCGGCAATTGCTTTGCCCTCTGCTGTACAGCCTTCGGATTCTCGCGTTCGGCAGATTTTGCCCTCGACAAACCCGCAGGCTCCCCATGCCAAAACCTTGCACCTGACTTCTCCTGCACAATCCACGACAGCCTGCGCCCGAGGGGCTTTCGCGGCTGCACGGTCTTTGACTGCTTCGGCGCCGGCCAAAACATATCTCAAGGGTTCTTCGCTGGAAAGAGCTGGATCGAAAAACCCGACACCAAAGACGAGATGTTTTCCGCGTTCAAAGCCGCGCGACAGCTACATGAAATGCTCTGGTACCTGGCCGAGGCCCAGACCCGAACGTTCGATCCAGACGCCTCAAATCGTGCGGCACAGCTCAGAAAAACGATCGGGAAGGCAGCCTGCGGTGAACTGCCGGAGCTGCTTTCACTGGATGTTCAGGATCTTCACTCCCAGGTGAGGTCAACTCTGATGGATGTCAGCGAAGAAGTGCGGGCCTCCTACTTTGCCACCGGTGATGACCATCTGGATTCCGCACTGAAGGCCGGAGCAGATCTGATGGGCAAGAATCTCAGATCCCGCCAGCTGTGCGGGGCAGATCTCAGAGGGGCATACCTCATTGCCGCGGATCTGCGCGACAGTGATTTGTCGGGTGTGGATCTGCTCGGCGCAGACTTCAGGGACGCCCGGCTCGAAGGTGCTGATCTATCGAAAGCCCTATACCTGACTCAGCCGCAGCTCAACGCCGCTAAAGGCAACCGCGCAACTCGTCTACCCTCGGATCTGGAAATGCCCTCGCACTGGCACAACGGATGACCACCCACTGCAAGTAGGGCCACTCACGGTCCTGTCAACGGCGTTCCAACGTCGGCGGCGTGCCTGGGCGTCTTTCGTGCTGACCACTGTTGACAAAAACACCCTTTGAGCAGGACTTCGGACATTCGTGCACTCGCCTTCGGAAAATGACAACGGTCGTCTAAGGGCACGGAATCGGTCGTTTGCGTGCACGGGTCAAGCCGGACGACGCAAGCCTCCCGACTCCGCGTTAATTTGTCGGAAAATGACAACCGGGATCCGGTGGACCGCGCGGCGTCCGGAGTCGTCGGCCACCGGATTTCCCAGCCGGTGGATGATTCCCACTACGTGGTGGTGGAACTCGATTTCAACGAACGCGGCCAGGCTGAGCGATTGCTGCCGAACCTTAAAAGTAAGGTGTGGAATTCCTCCTCCGCAGCGCCAGCCTTGAACGGCCCGCCGCGGACAAGATTCTGGAATCAGCCGGCTGACGGTCGGATCTCTGCAGGGCCGCAATTGTCCGTTCGCGCGGGGGCGGGCTGGGGTCAGACGCGGCGGCACTCGGAGGTCATGAACGGGACAAAGTCCTGGCCGTCGCCGAGGCGCAACTCGGCGGTGTGGATCAGCACGTCGTTATCCACACGGAAAGTATGGCGGGCACTCCCCCGGTCACTGTGGCGCTCGACGCGCAGCACACCGTCCACCCACGTGCACCGGGCCGGGGCTCCCGGCGGCAGGCCCATGCTGTCCACGTGGTACCAGAGGATGTCATCGTGGTCACGGTCGACAGTAAAGACGCCGTGGCCTTCAAAGTGCGTGCCATCAGCCTCGGTATGCCTGTAACTTTGCGCGACAGCGTAGCCCCCGGCGGCCCTGGTGTAACTCACCTCCGCCAAGGCCGTGCGCTTGGGCCCCCAGGCCGACGCGTCCAGCCGGGTGGTGCCGCGCCAATGCCCCAGGAAGTTCTCCAGTACGGCGTGCACCGTGCCCGGCTGCGGAAGGTTCATATGTTAATTATGGCGGGCTCAATCATCCCGGTCAGAGACCGAAGGTTTCGGTCTCCTCGAACGGGCCCACCACGGTGACGGTCCGTGGCGCGGCAGCCAACTCCTTGGCAAGGTCCTGGACCTCCTGCGCGGTGACAGCCTTGATCTGCCGCAGTGTCTCGTCGATGTCCTGGTATTCACCGGAGACCAGTTCAGCGCGGCCCAGGCGGGACATACGGGAACCGGTGTCCTCCAGTGCCAGGACAATTCCGCCGCAGAGCTGGCCCACGGCCTTGCGCAGTTCGTCGTCGGAGATCCCGCCTTCGGCAAGCTTGTCCAGCTCGAGCCCCAGCAGGTCCAACACCTGGCGGACCTTGGACGGAGTACACCCTGCGTACATCCCGAAGTAGCCGGCGTCCGCGTAAGAGGAGGCAAAGGAGTACGTGGAATATACCAGGCCACGCTTTTCACGGATCTCCTGGAACAGCCGCGAGGACATCCCGCCGCCCAGGACGGCGTTGAGGACGCTCATGACGTAACGTCGATCATCGGTGGCCACAATCGTGGGACAGCCCATAATGATGTTCGCCTGCTCTACCGCACGCTTGACCACATGCAGCCCGGCGGTGCCGGTGATGTCGGCCCGCGAGGTGGAGCGGCGATCCGCAGGGGCGGCGTCCGGCCCAAGTGACCACCCGGCAGTGTGGAGGGCATCCACCACAAGGCGGCAGACGACGTCGTGCTCCAAGCCCCCGGCTGCGGTGATGACCAGCTCATCCGGGCGGTAGTAGCGGCGGTAGTGCTCCCAGACGGAGTCGCGGGCGACGGCGCGGATCGCGGCGGGAGTGCCGCCGATGGGGCGGCCCAGCGGGTGGGTGCCCAGGACGGCAGCCACAAAGTTTTCATGCGCAACGTCCGTGGGGTCATCGCTGTCCATGGCGATTTCCTCCAGGATGACGTCGCGCTCCTGCTCCATTTCGGCCGGATCCAGGACGGCACCGGTGATCATGTCGGCAATGACGTCGATGGCCATGGGCAGGTCCGTGTCCAGCACCCGTGCGAAGTAGCACGTGCTCTCTTTGGCAGTGGCTGCGTTGGACTCCCCGCCCACCTCATCAAAGGCCGAGGCGATTTCCAGGGCAGTGCGGCGCTTGGTTCCCTTGAACAGGAGGTGCTCCAGGAAGTGCGTGGAGCCGTGCTGGCCCGGGGCTTCATCGCGTGACCCGACGCCCACCCAGAAGCCGATGGTCGCCGAACGCTGGCCCGGCATCGCTTCGGTGAGTACCCGCACGCCGCCCGGCAGCACTGAACGCCGGACAACGGAGCCGCCGTCGGAGCCGTGGACCAGGGTGTCGCCGGGCTGGTTCTGCTCAAGCGGCAGGGGAACAACAGTCATTGAAGCCTTTCAGGAGCGGCAGCCGGATCTGGCTGCCATCGTAACAGCGGCGGGGCCGGTGGATCATCCACCGGCCCCGCCGATTCATGCTGTGTGCAGGAGGCTGCGACTACTCGGAGTCGGCAGCGCCCACTGCGGCGGAAGCGTCAACGCGCTCGNTCCTCTTCAGCCACTACGGGGGACAGCGACAGCTTTCCACGGTCATCGATCTTGGTGATTTCCACCTGGATCTTCTGGCCGACGGAAACCACGTCATCAACGTTGTCCACGCGCTGCCCGTTGGCCAGCTTGCGCAGCTCGGAGATGTGCAGCAGGCCGTCCTTTCCCGGGGTCAGGGAAATGAAGGCACCGAAGGCGGTGGTCTTGACGACCGTACCCAGGTAGCGCTCGCCGATTTCCGGGATCTGCGGGTTGGCAATGGCGTTGATGGCGGAACGTGCTGCGTCAGCAGACGGACCGTTGGTGGCGCCAATGTATACCGTGCCGTCGTCCTCGATGGAGATGTCGGCGCCGGTGTCTTCCTGGATCTGGTTGATCATCTTGCCCTTGGGCCCAATGACCTCGCCGATCTTGTCAACCGGGATCTTGACCGCGATGACACGCGGCGCGAACTCAGAGAGCTCATCCGGGGTGTCGATCGCGGAGTTCAGGACGTCCAGGATGTGCAAACGGGCTTCGCGGGCCTGCTTCAGTGCTGCTGCCAGCACTGAAGCAGGGATGCCGTCGAGCTTCGTGTCCAGCTGGATGGCCGTAACGAATTCGGCGGTGCCGGCAACCTTGAAGTCCATGTCGCCGAAGGCATCTTCGGCGCCGAGGATATCGGTCAGGGCTGCGTAGCGGGTCTGACCGTCAACCTGGTCAGAGACCAGGCCCATGGCGATACCTGCAACAGCTGCCTTCAGCGGCACACCTGCATTGAGCAGGGACAGCGTCGAGGCGCAGACGGAACCCATCGACGTCGAACCGTTGGAGCTGAGAGCCTCAGACACCTGGCGGATCGCGTAGGGGAATTCCTCGCGGGACGGCAGCACCGGCATAATGGCGCGCTCTGCGAGGGCGCCGTGGCCGATTTCGCGGCGCTTGGGCGAACCCACGCGGCCGGTCTCGCCGGTGGAGTACGGCGGGAAGTTGTAGTTGTGCATGTAGCGCTTGCGCGTGACGGGCGACAGCGAATCGATCTGCTGTTCCATCTTGAGCATGTTCAGCGTGGTGACACCCATGATCTGGGTTTCGCCGCGCTCGAAGATTGCCGAGCCGTGCACGCGGGGCAGAACCTCAACCTCGGCGGTGAGCTGGCGGATGTCCGTCAGGCCACGGCCGTCGATGCGGATCTGGTCCTTGAGGATGCGCTGGCGCACAACCTGCTTGGTGACCGAGCGGAATGCTGCGGACAGCTCCTTGTCGCGGCCTTCGAACTGGCCGGCCAGGGAAGAAGTGACTTCGTCCTTGAGCGAATCCGTTGCAACATCGCGTTCCTGCTTGTCGGCGATCTGGAAGACAGCGGCCAGCTTTTCAGCGGCAGCGGACTCAACAGCGGCGTAGACGTCATCCTGGTAGTCCAGGAAGACCGGGAACTCAACGGTGGGCTTGGCAGCGCGTGCAGCCAGGTCGGCCTGGGCGTCGCAGAGTGCCTTGATGAACGGCTTGGCAGCCTCGAGACCCTCGGAGACAACCTCTTCGGTGGGAGCAGTTGCGCCCTGTTCCTTGATGAGGTTCCAGGAGTTGTCGGTTGCTTCGGCTTCGACCATCATGATGGCGACGTCGTCACCGGCAACACGGCCGGCTACAACCATGTTGAACACGGAGTTCTCGAGCTGGGAGTGCTTGGGGAAAGCAACCCACTGTGAACCGTGCTCGTCAGCGACGAGGGCAACGCGGACGCCGCCGATCGGGCCGGAGAACGGCAGGCCGGAGAGCTGGGTGGACATGGAGGAGGCGTTGATGGCCACCACGTCGTAGAGCTCGTCAGGGTTGATGGCCAGGACGGTCACCACGATCTGGACCTCGTTGCGCAGGCCCTTGACGAAGGCCGGACGCAGCGGGCGGTCCATGAGGCGGCAGGCCAGGATGGCCTCGGTGGACGGGCGGCCTTCGCGGCGGAAGAACGAGCCCGGGATACGACCGGCGGCGTACATGCGCTCTTCTACGTCAACCGTCAGCGGGAAGAAGTCGAAGCCTTCGCGCGGGTGCTTGCCTGCGGTGGTGGCGGACAGCAGCGCGGTGTCTTCGTCGATGTACACCATGGCTGCGCCGGCTGCCTGCTTGGCAAGACGGCCGGTTTCAAAGCGGATTACACGCTTGCCAAAGCGGCCATTATCAATGACTGCTTCTGAGAACTGGATTTCGGGACCCTCCAAGAGAGTCACCTCCGTATCTTGTTTCACGGAGTCCAGCCGCATCAACCCAGTCCAGCATCTGTCTACTGGACTGCACTGCACCCGGTCATCGATCGAGACCCACGGGCCGAGGGCTTCATCCTTCGAAGCCGTTCCCGGGGATCACTACCGAGGACCGCGAATGCGTGATGCGGTTGATCCTCCTGTTTAATTTTCTTCTGAAGAAGGCGGCCCTTTCCGTCACGGAAGGGGCCGCCCCTTAAAGCTGACTAGCGGCGCAGGCCGAGACGCTCGATGAGCGCACGGTAGCGGGTGATGTCAGTGTTCTTGAGGTAGGTGAGCATACGCTTGCGACGACCAACCATGGCCAGCAGACCGCGCTGGGTGTGGTAATCGTGCTTGTGCACCTTCATGTGCTCAGTCAGATCCTTGATCCGCTGAGTCAGGACTGCAACCTGGACCTCCGGCGAACCGGTGTCGCCCTCGGACGTTGCGAAATCCTGGATGATGGACTGCTTTACAGCGGCTTCAAGTGCCACAATAACTCCTAAAGATGTGCCGTGAGGCCCGAATCAGTAACGCACTGCCGGGTCTGCCCGCGCGGGAATCCCCCGGAAACCAGGGACTTTACACACATGGCAGGAACCAGCCGCCACGGACTGCAGCCGGATCCATCTGTTAGTTTACCGGCCCCGCCGCAATCTTGTCGAAACAGCCGCCGCTGTCACCACACCACCGTCAGCAAAAGGCAGCGGCTCAGCGACGCAGCTGATCCCGAATGGCGGCCATCCCCCGGAACAGCTCAGCGAAGCTGGTGCTCAGCGGCGATAACCCCACGCGGATCCCGTGTGGCGCGCGGAAGTCCGGGATGACGTCCTGTTCCCACAGCGCCGCCGTCACGTTCCGGAACGCCGGATGGTCCAGAGTGATGTGGCTCCCGCGAAGCTCCGGATCACGCGGCGATGCCAGCTCCACGCCCTCCGGCTCCAGCCATGCCTCATAGAGCTGCACGGCGTAGGCGGTGAGTTTCAGGGACTTCTCCCGGATGGCAGCCATGCTGGCGTCTTCGATGAGGTCCAGGGTACCGCGCATGGCCAGCATCCCGAAGATGGCCGGAGTGCCGCTGAGGAAGCTCCGGATGCCGGGTGCTGGCTCGTAGCCTGCGGCCATCTCGAACGCGTCCTTGCGTCCCATCCAGCCCCAGATCGGCTGCTTCAGTCCGGGCAGGTGCCGGCGGTTGACGTAGGCGAACGCCGGCGAGCCCGGTCCTCCGTTGAGGTACTTGTAGGTGCAGCCAGCGGCAAAATCCACGCCTGCCCCGTCGAGGTCCAGCTCCACGGATCCGGCGGAGTGGCACAGGTCCCAGACCACCAGGGCCCCCGCGCTGTGCGCAACTTCCGTGATGCCCGGAAGGTCCGCCAGGAAGCCTGAGCGGTAGGCCACGTGGCTCAAAAGTACGACGGCGGTAGCCGGGCCGGTTGCGTCCCGCACCTGTTCAACGCTGACACCGGACGCCGGATCGGTTTCGATCCACCGCAGGGTCAGGCCTTCCTCGCGGGCGATGCCCTCGACCAGGTAGCGGTCCGTGGGGAAGTTGTCCGTGTCCAGGACGATCTCGGTGCGGGCGGGGTCAGCCACCGTGGCCAGGGCAGCGCGGATCAGCTTGTAGAGCACCACCGTGGTGGAGTCGGCAATGACGGTCTGTCCCGGGGCTGCGCCAAGGACCGCGCGGCCCAGCTGATCGCCGATTGTCTGGGGCAGGTCCAGCCATTCTTCATCCCAGCCACGGATGAGCCGGCCGCCCCAACCGTCCTCGATAAAGGTGCTGATGTCCCGTTGCGTCCGCTTCAGCGGGCGGCCCAGGGAATTGCCGTCGAGGTAGGACAGGTCCGTGTCCGTCCCGATGAAGAGGCCGCGGTAGCGCGCCAACGGGTCGCCTGCATCCAGTTGCGCTGCCTGCTCAGGGAGGGCGGCGCCGTCGTGATTTTCTATCTTCGCGTCCATTGCGCTGCTCACTGACCGATCTCCGTCCGTACGGCGAACAGTTCCGGGAAGAAGGTGAGCTCAAGGGCCTTTTGCAGAAAGGCTGCTCCGCTGGATCCCCCGGTTCCCGCTTTCATCCCGATGGTCCGCTGGACCGTGCGCAGGTGCCGGAACCGCCAGAGCTGGAAATTATCCTCAAGGTCCACCAGTTCCTCGCACGCCTCGTACGCGCCCCAGTTAGCGGCGGCGTTTTCGTAGATGTGCTTGAACAGCGGAACCAGTTCAGGGCAGAACTCGTGGGCGCGGGTGACGTCCCGCTCCAGGACGGACTGTGGCACGTCGAAGCCCTGCCGCGCCAGGTAGGCCAGGAACTCGTCATAGATGCTGGGCGCGTTCAGCAGGTCCTGCAGCATGGCGTGCGCTTCCGGGTCCGATTCGAACACCGGCAGCATTTTGCGGTTCTTGTTGCCGAGGACAAACTCCACGGCCCGGTATTGACTGGACTGGAAGCCGGAGGAGTTGCCAAGGAACCCGCGAAACTGGGAGTACTCCGTGGGCGTCAGGGTGGCCAGGACCGACCACTGCTCCGTCAGGGTTTTCTGGATGTGCTTGACCCGTGCGATGCCCTTGAGGGCGGAGCCGAGATCGTCTGCGCGCAGCCAGGCCGCGGCGCTGCGGAGCTCGTGCAGCACGAGCTTCAGCCACAGCTCGGTGGTCTGGTGCTGGATGATGAACAGCAGCTCGTCGTGGTGTTCGGGCATGCTGACAGGTTGCTGTGCACTGAGCAGGGTGGGCAGCTGCAGGTAGGACGCGTAGCTCATCCGGGAACTGAAATCGCGGACTATGCCTTTGTCCAGTTTGCGGGTGTTCTTCTCGACGGCCACTGTGCTGCCTCTCTGGCTGTTCGTTGCGGGTGGGACCCGGTCAGCGCCGCACCAGGAGATCGTGGGCCTGAACAACGTCCAGACGCATCTGGTCAACAAGCGCCTCCGGCCCACGGTATGCCACCATGCCGCGGAGCCGCACCACAAATTCGACGACTACTGTCTGGCCGTACAGATCGAAATCCTCCACGGCCTCGTGCGGACGGTCGATCACATGGGCTTCCACCTGGCGGCTGACGCCGTCGAACGTGGGATTGGACCCCACCGAGATGGCGGCCGGCCAGCGCGTGCCGGCCTGGTCCACCAGCCAGCCGGCGTAGATTCCGTCCGCGGGGATGAACCCGCTGGCCTGGTGGGCAAGGTTGGCGGTAGGGAACCCGAGCACGCGGCCGCGGGCAGCACCGTGTACAACCTCGCCGCGCATACGATGCGGGCGTCCCAGCACCGCGGCGGCGGTGGCGACGTCGCCCTCCTGCAATGCTTCGCGCACCCAGGTGGAGGAACAGCGGCGGTCCGTGCCGCCGTCGTTATGCAGCGGGTAGCCTTCCGAGCCGAACTCGCTGATGACCTGGACGTCGAAGGCGAACTTTTCGCCCAACTGCTTCATGGTGTCAAGGTCACCGGAGTTGCCGCGGCCGAACCGGGAATCGTGACCGATCACCACGTGGCTGGCGTGCAGGCTGTCCACCAGGACCTGGCCCACAAATTCCTCAGGGGTGAGGCTGGCCAGGTTCAGCGAGTACTTCATCACCAAGATGGCATCCAGGCCCAGCTCCCCCAGCGCCACCAGTTTGTCCTCCAGGCCCATAATCATTTCGGGCGCGGACTCCGGGCGGTGGATCAGGGCCGGGTGCGGGTCAAAGGTGACGGCAACGGCCTTGGTCCCGTTGAAGCGGGCCGAACGGATGAGCTCGGAGAGCACTTGCTGGTGCCCGCGATGGACGCCGTCGAAGTTGCCAAAAGTGACAACGGAGGGACCAAAGTCCGCCGGGACCTCGGACGGATCGTTCCAGATGTAGACCATCACCCTCGCCTTTTACTGCCTAAAACTGACATCTCTCCGAACGCACCGGCGCCGGAACTATCTAAGATTACCCGCATTCAGGATGGCTGCCGGACGGCGCCGGGCCAACTGAACGGCACGCGCGGACATGCCACGGAGTCTTCCTGGTACTCGCCGGTCCGCGGGAGAAGTAAGGCTAAGCCTCTGCCCCGGCCGGTCGCTGATTAGGCTTACTGCTGGTTCGGCCGCCGCCGGTACAACCACACCAGTCCCAGGACCGGCAGCAGCAGCGGTATGAACGCGTACCCCCGGCCAAAAAGGGACCAGACGGTCTCATGCGGGAACGCCACCGGATCGAAGACACTCAACGCCCCCACCACCAACACACCCACAAGCTCCACCAGGACGGCGGCCAGCGAGATCCTGAACCACGTGCTGCCGGGTTTGGCCAGCGACACCGTAGCCGCCACATAGACCAGCGCCGCGAATGCGGAAAGCAGGTACGCGAACGGAGCCTCGGAGAACTTGGTCAGGATCTGGTAGCCGGCGCGTGCGGTGGCCGAAATGGCAAACACTGCGTAGACGGCGATGAGCAGACGTCCGGGGCCGGTGTTCCGGGTGTCCTTGACGCCGGCCTTGGCAGTGGCTGCTCCGGAGCGCGGTTCTTTCACGTTGCGTACTTCTTCCATTTCAGTACCAGATCTGGTTCATGCGGGCGGCCATCACCAAGGCCGTGACACCGACGGCGGCGAGGACAAAGTTGCTCCAGCGGGTCCGTTCCAGGATGGACCAGTACACGGCTGCCGGCGGCAGGAGCATCGCAGTGGCCAGGTATCCCCAGAATTCCCAGGCTTCGCCGGCAATCGGTTCGCCCGCGATCACCCTCACGATCGAACCCACCAGGTAAACCAGCAGTGCGAGCTCGACGGCGGCAACGGACAGGATGGTGAGATCGTTGGGGGCTTTTTTGAGGATGCCGGCACCGAGGCAGATTCCGCTGGAGACCAGGCCGACCATCAGGATGATGTAGAAATAGGCGTCCATGCCTAGGCGTCTCCGCCCGCAGCATCTTCGGGCGCGGCTTTCCGGGACGCGCTATTTCCGGACGCGCCATTGCCCGGCGCGAACACCAGAACGGGCTTGGCAAAGCTGCCCGAGTCCGCCAGGAGCGCCACGAGGCTGCCGTCCGGCGCGAACGCAGCCGCGGGGTGTTCAGTGGTGGCAGCCGCGGGATCGCCTGCTTCCGATCCCGCTGCGATCCGGCGTCCAAAGGAAATCTCGGTGGTCTCCTCCGCCGTGAGTTCGCGGTTGGGCATCAGCGCCCGGGCAGCCTGGGACATTTCCAGGACATTGAGCTCGTCGGCCAGCTGTTCCAGCGTCCGGGCCTGGTCCAGCGAGTACGGGCCAACGTGGGTCCGGCGGAGGGCGGTCAGGTGGCCGCCCACTCCCAGCCCGTCGCCGAGGTCGCGGGCGAGGGCCCGGATGTATGTGCCGGAGGAGCACTCCACCGTGACATCAATGTCCACGACGTCGCCGCCCGCTTCCCGGTTGATGGCGTGAACTTCGAAACGGTGGATGGTGACCGGGCGCGCCGCGAGCTTTACCTCTTCACCGGAGCGGACCCGGGCGTACGCGCGTTCACCGTTGACCTTAATGGCGCTGACGCTGCTGGGCACCTGCTGGATTTCACCCGTGAGGGCGGCGACGCCGTCGTGAATTGCTTCGTCGGCGACGGCGGCGGCGCTGACGGCGGCAATCACGTCACCTTCGGCGTCGTCCGTGATGGTGGACTGGCCAAGCCGGATGGTTGCCTTATACGTCTTGGACGTGCCCACGATGTAGGTCAGGAGCCGGGTGGCCTTGTTGATGCCGACCACCAGGACGCCGGTAGCCATGGGATCGAGGGTGCCGGCGTGCCCCACTTTCCTGGTCCCGGCGAGACGCCGCATCCGACCAACCACATCATGGCTGGTCCATCCCTGCGGTTTGTCCACTATCACCAGTCCAGAAAGCACGCTTCCCAGTATATCGGCGCTGGCCGCGGCCCTTGCCCACAAGCCCTGCCCCCCAGCCCCAGCCCCGGTGTGGCCGCTCCGGGCCTGGATTCCGATGGCGGCTAGGATGGCATGCATGCCTGAGCTTGCGGCGCATGCGCGCGACGTCCCCGTCAACCAGATCCGCGAAATCACCGAGGCCGCCTGGCATACTCCCGGGGCAATTATCCTGAGCATCGGCGAGCCGGGCTTCGCGCTCCCCCGCCATATCCTGGAAGCCGGTATGGCGTGCCTTGACCGGGACGAGACGAACTACACGCCCAACGCCGGCATCCCGGCACTCCGTGAAGCCTTCGCCGCCAGGTTCCGTGAAAGCGCCGGACTTAGCAACAGCCTTGGTGCCGAGCGGGTGTACGTGGTGGACGGCGCGCAGCAGGGCCTGCACTTCACCATGAGCCTCCTGCTCTCCCCCGGTGACGAGATCCTGATCCCCAACCCCGGCTACCCCACATTCGCCATGACCGGCCGGCTCCTGAATGCCGTGCCGGTGGGCTATCCGCTGTATCCCGAGCATGACTTCCAGCCTCGGGTCCAGGACATTGAGGCGCTCATCACGGACCGGACCCGGGTGCTCATCCTGAACTCCCCGTCCAACCCGTTGGGCGCCGTCCTCGGCGAGGATCTGACCCGGCAACTTGTGGACCTGGCCCGCAAGCACGATCTCTGGATCATTTCCGACGAATGCTACGAGGCCTTCACCTACGACGTCCCCCACATCAGCCCGGCACGGTTCGACAGCGACGTCCCCGGCGAGGCGCGGGTCTTCACTTCGCTGACTCTCTCCAAGACCTACGGCCTGACCGGCCTGAGGATCGGCGCCCTGATCTGTCCGCCGGGGCTGGAGCGGAAGATGAACAACGTGATGGAAGCGATTGTCTCTTGCGTAGCCTCCCCGTCGCAGTATGCCGCGCTCGCGGCACTGACCGGCCCGCAGAAGTACGTCCGGGACGCCCATGCCCACTACCGGGCGAACCGCGACGCAGCCTCGGCCGTGCTCGAAGCCAAGGGCATCCCGTACTTGGGTGCGCAGGGAGCCTTCTACCTTTGGGCCGACGTCTCCCATGTCAGCGACGGAGACGTCCGTAGCTGGACCCGCCGGTTCCTCGCCGATTCCGGCGTAGCGCTCGCGCCGGGGACCGCCTTTGGCTCGATCGGCGAGGGCTGGGTGCGGATCGCGCTGTGCGGTACCCGCGACGATTTGGTCGACGGCGTCGGCAGGGTGCCTGGACGCAAAGATTCCTGACCCGGCACCTGGTCAGTAGTCCGTACGTTCCGCGTTGCGGCGCCACGCGTCAAACGGAGCGTCCGACGTCGGAATGACCGCTTGGGCGACCGGCAGCAGTTCCGGACGGGTGCCGTTGAAGTAGTCATAAAAAACCGCGTCGTCAAAGCCGGCCGCGGCTGCACCGTGGCGGTCGGCCGCAAAATAGACACGGTCAATCCGCGCCCACAGCGCGGCTGACAGGCAAAGCGGGCACGGCTCGCAGCTCGTGTACAGCACAGCCCCGCTCAGGTCGAACGTGGCGCCGGCGGCTGCCGCCGCGCGGATTGCCACCACTTCGGCATGTGCCGTGGGGTCGTTGTCGCGCGTGACCCGGTTGACACCTTCGTGGACCCGGCCGTCCGGGGTCACCACCAGAGCACCAAACGGGCCGCCGCCGTCGGCGACGTTCCGGACAGCCAGCTCAACGGCCTGCTTCAGGAAACGTGGGGCAACCAGTGAGTCACTCGCGTGGGTCATAGCTCGATCCTAGCCATGGTATGCCGGTAGCGGACTCAGATAGGGGGGCACATTAGGGGGAAATGCCGTCGACGTCATCCCTTTCGCGGGACTAGCCTAGCGCCGGGGGTAGTTCGGATCGCATTGACTTGGTCTCAGGGCCAGGCCCCGGCGACGGGGTGCACGTCAACTCCGGAGAATCCAATGAACAAGAAGTTTCCGATCGTCGCGTGCCTGGCAGCAGCGGCGATGATCATCCCCGTCGCACCCGCCACAGCTACGCAGAAACCGTCCGGTCCCGAAACCCTGGCCGAGCACCTGATGACGCCGTTGAGCCTGGCCTTGGGTCCCGGCAAGAGCCTCCTCGTCACGCAGAACTTTGCGGGCACGCTGGACCGCGTCGAGGATGACGGGCAAACAACCAACGTTTACACGAATGCGGGCTGGGGCGTTGGCGGCGTTGAGACCCGCGGCACCACCACCTTTTTCGTCGAAAGCGTCGGGGCAGGCCAAGGGAAGCCGGACGAGTTGGCCGGCTATTTGAAGTCAATCAACAGGCGCGGGGAGGTCAGAACGATTGTGGACCTCGCGACCTACGAACGTCAGAACAACCCGGACGGATTCCAAGACTACGGCTTCGGATCCGACGTGGCCGACGAGTGCCTGGCCCAAATTACGGCGCCGTTCCCGCCGGCACAATACTCCGGGGCGGTCGACTCACACCCTTATGCCACAGCGGTTCAGGGCAATACCGTCTTCGTGGCTGACGCCGGGATGAATGCCATCCTCAGGGTCAACGCCGCCACCGGGGAAACCTCCACCCTCGCTGTCTTGCCCCCGCGTCCGGCGGAAGCGACTGCAGAAGCCGCCGCGGCTGTTGGGTTCCCGTCCTGCGTTGTCGGACACGACTATGGGTTCGAACCGGTGCCCACCGATGTGGAGATCGGCCCCGACGGCTGGCTGTACGTCTCATCGCTGCCGGGCGGTCCGGAGGATCCGTCTTTGGGCGACCGCGGTGCCATCTTCCGCGTCAACCCATGGACCGGAGCTGCGCACCTGTGGGCCGATGACATCCTGAGCCCCACCGGCATCGCCGTATCGGGCACCGGGGACGGCTACGCCGCTTCGATGTTCGGCAATGAGATCGTCAAGATCGACGGCGGGACCCGTGAACAGTCACAGTTCTTGGCCGTCGATGGTCCTGCCGCGGTGGAGCTGAGAGGGAAAACCCTCTATGCCACAGCCGGTTTCAGCTTCGCTGACCTCACCGCGGGAACGGTCCTGAAGGCCAGTATCCGGTAGGAAACGTCCTGCATCGCGGAAATGCGAAAGTAATAGGCCCCGGTCCCGAGGACTTCCTCGGGTTTCCGGGGCCTGCTACTGCCGAACCGGCCCATACGTTACGCAGTTGGGTCGGCCCGAGTGCACTGTCTTACTTGTTGGCGTCTTCGTCGAGGTCTTCGTCGTCGGTGAGGTCAATTTCCTCTTCGTCGAAGTCGTCCTCGTCGATCTCCACATCGGCGGGAATGTCGCTCTTGTACGGATCGGCGTCGCCGGCGTGCTTGGCGTTTTCGGCCAGGGCAGCCACCTCGGCGTCGCGCTTCTTAGCGGCCCGGAGCAGTTCCTCCAGGTTCGAGGCAACGACGGGGATCTGGTCTGCGACAAATTCCAGCGTCGGCGTCAGGCGAACAGTCACGTTGCGCCCCACCTCCTGGCGGAGCACACCCTTGGCCTTCTCCAGGCCCTTGGCAGCATCAGCCTGCACAGCCTGGTCGCCGAAAACGGTGTAATAGATCGTGGCATGCTGCAGGTCATTGGTCACCCGGGCATCGGTAACAGTAATGCCCTCCAGCCGAGGATCCTTAACCTTCCGGCCCAAAGCCTCCGCAACAACAACCTTAATCCGCTGCGCCAACTTGGCAGCCCGTGCGGGATCAGCCATTTCCACTCCTAAAAATTTGGATGTACGACGGCGGCGCCATGGCGGCTGTCGCACTCATCTTGGATTCATTGCCACGCACTAAAGGCGAGTCTACGACGGACCCGCGTTGGGTTTTTTCCGGCGGCCTGGGAGTGGCATCGGGCCTATCGGAGCCGGACGGTTTGCGATCGCAGATCGAAAACCGTCCGGCGAAGGGGCGGGGCCGCCGGGAAAAACCCAACGGCCCCGCACCTGTAACGCTAAGACAACCTAGACGCGCGGCTTTTCGCGCATCTCGAAGGTCTCGATGATGTCGCCCTCGGTGATGTCGTTGAACGAACCAAGACCGATACCACACTCGAAGTCCGTGCGGACCTCGGTGGCGTCGTCCTTGAAGCGCTTGAGCGTCTCAACGGTGAGGTTGTCACCGATGGTCTTGCCGTCTCGGCTGATGCGGGCCTTCGTGTTGCGTCGGATGATGCCCGAGCGAACGATGGAACCGGCGATGTTTCCGAACTTGGAAGAGCGGAAGACTTCGCGGACCTCGGCGGTGCCCAGCTGGACCTCTTCGTACTCCGGCTTGAGCATGCCCTTGAGGGCCATCTCGATGTCATCAATTGCTGCGTAGATGACGGAGTAGAAGCGCATGTCCACGCCTTCGCGGTCTGCCAGTTCGGCAACACGCTCGGCAGGCTTGACGTTGAAGCCGATGATAACGGCGCTGTCGACCGTTGCCAGGTTGACGTCGTTCTGCGTGATAGCACCAACGCCGCGGTGGATGACGCGCAGCTGCACGCCTTCGCCGACGTCGATCTTGAGCAGTGCGTCTTCGAGGGCTTCCACGGCACCGGACACGTCACCCTTGAGGATGAGGTTGAGGGTGTCGATCTTGCCGTCGGCCACGGCCTGGTCGAAGTCTTCCAGGCTGATGCGCTTGCGGCGCTTGGCGAGGGCGGCGTTGCGGTCGGCTGCTTCACGCTTCTCGGCGATCTGGCGGGCAGTGCGCTCGTCAGCGGTCACAAAGAAGGTGTCGCCGGCGCGCGGCACGTTGGACAGACCCAGAACCTGCACGGGGCGGGACGGGCCAGCCTCGGTCAGTGCGCTGCCGTCGTCGTCGAACATGGCGCGGACGCGGCCGTGGGCCGTACCGGCCACGATCGTGTCACCGACACGCAGTGAACCGGACTGCACCAGGACGGTGGCCACGGAACCGCGGCCCTTGTCCAGGTTGGCTTCGATCGCGATACCGCGGGCATCCTTGTTCGGGTTGGCGCGCATGTCCAGGGCAGCGTCTGCGGTGAGCAGGACAGCCTCGAGCAGCTCGTCGATGTTGAGGTTCTGGCGGGCAGAGACCTCCACGAACATGGTGTCGCCACCGTATTCTTCGGGAACCAGGCCGTACTCGGTCAGCTGGCCGCGGACCTTCTCCGGGTTGGCGCCTTCCTTGTCAATCTTGTTCACGGCCACCACGATCGGCACATTTGCTGCCTGTGCGTGGTTGAGGGCCTCAACGGTCTGCGGCATAACGCCGTCGTCCGCTGCGACCACCAGGATGGCGATGTCGGTGACCTTCGCACCACGGGCACGCATAGCGGTGAACGCCTCGTGGCCCGGAGTATCGATGAAGGTGATCTTGCGGTCTTCGCCTTCGTGGGTGTGCGTGACCTGGTAGGCACCGATGTGCTGCGTGATGCCGCCGTGTTCGCCCGCCATAACGTCGGACTTGCGGATGGCATCGAGCAGGCGGGTTTTACCGTGGTCAACGTGACCCATGACGGTGACAACCGGAGGACGTGCCTCGAGGTCTTCGTCGCCTTCAGCTTCGAGCTCTGCTTCGAAGTCGATGTCGAAGGTGGAGAGCAGCTCGCGCTCCTCGTCCTCCGGCGACACAACCTGGAGCTTGTAGCCAAGCTCCTCGCCGAGCAGTGCGAAGGTTTCCTCATCCAGCGACTGCGTGGCCGTGGCCATTTCGCCGAGGTGGAAGAGGACCGTCACGAGTGCTGCGGGGTTTGCCTCGATTTTGTCGGCGAAGTCCGTAATGGACGAGCCACGGCGAAGCCGGACTACGGTGTTGCCGTCGCCGCGGGGTACGCTCACGCCACCCAGCGACGGAGCACTCATCTGCTCGAGTTCCTGGCGCTTGGCACGCTTCGACTTGCGCTGCTTGCCACGGCCTGCGCCGCCCTTACCGAAGGCACCCTGGGTGCCACCGCGACCGCGGCCACCCTTGCCGAAGCCGCCGCCGGCCGGAGCACCGCCACCGGCACCGGGAGCACTGGTACCTGGAGCGCCACCCGGACGTCCGGGACCACGTGCGCCGCCGCCGGGACGTCCTGCACCAGCGGGTGCGGGACGCTCAGTGCGGTTAGGCATCATGCCCGGAGTAGGTCGGTTTCCACCGGCCCCCGCGGCACGCGGACCACCAGCGCCGCCGGCGCCTGCTGCGGGACGCGGACCACCGGGACGGGGACCACCGGCGCCTGCTGCGGGACGCGGACCACCCGGACGGGGACCACCGGCACCGGCCGCGGGACGCGGACCACCCGGACGGTCGCCGTCGGGACGGCTTCCACCCGCGCGGGGCATGCCCTGCGAGGGAGCGAACGGGTTGTTACCCGGACGGGGAGCACGTTCTCCGTCGCCACCGCGACCGCGGGGCATGCCCTGCGACGTGGCGAACGGGTTGTTGCCCGGACGGGGACCGCCGGGACGCGGTGCGGAGCCGCCCTGCGAACCACCCTGTGTTGATCCGCCGGAGCGGGTCGGTGCGGCCGGGGCTTCAGCCTTCGGTGCCGGACGGGCACCGGGCTTGGCGCCGGTGGACGGTGCACTTGCGGCCGGGGCTGACGCAACGGGTGCTGCGGCAGGTGCAGCCGGAGCTGCGGAAACGGCAACGGGTGCAGCCGGAGCCGCAGCAGCTGGTGCCGCCGGGGCTGAGGGAGCTGCGGGGCCCGGAGTAGGTGCTGCGGGTCGTGTATCGGCCGACGGGGCAGGCGCCTTGGGCGCGGCTGCCGGAGCTGCGGTCTTGGCAGCTGCGTCGGGGTAGGCGTTGCGGAGTTTCCGCACCACCGGGGCCTCAATGGTTGAAGAGGCGGAGCGAACGAATTCGCCCAGTTCCTGCAGTTTGGTTACTGCATCTTTGGAAGTAATACCGAGCTCTTTAGCAAGCTCATGTACGCGGACCTTGGCCACATTTCTCCTGTCTCGGTCCGCACCGAGCCAGGCACGAACCGTCTACTTCTTACTGCGGGCCCCAGCCGCGGTTGCAACTACAGGGCCCATTGCAGAGCGCAACAAAGTTGTCATCGTTGCGCACTCATCGCTGGGAACTCATCGGGTTTCCATCAGTTTTCTGACCCGCTTTCAGGTTGGACGGTTTTTGCTGCAGCTACCAAGGGTATCTGCAACGGGCCGGCGTCCTGCTTGCCTGCCATGATCCGGCGTTCGACGGCGGTGGACCCGGTTGCGCCATTGAGGGCCCTTCCGAATGCTCGCCGCTTGACCGCCAGGGCCAGGCACGCTTCGCTGGGGTGCAACCATGCGCCCCTGCCAGCCATCCGGCGTCGTTCGTCTACCAGCACTGCGGTGGAACCGCTGCCTTCGGCGACGAGCCGGAGTAACTCAGACCGCGAAGCCTTTTTCCGGCATCCGATGCAGGTACGCTGCGGTTGATCCTCGGTGTGAAGCACTTCTGCCACGGTGAGTATCTTCCTGACGTTCATAACTGCCGGCCCCAAGGTCCCAACCGCACATCGGCGGAACGGGAACACTCAGGGCACACGAATACCGGCCGTTAGGCGCGGTCATGTCTATTCTAGCCCCTCGGGGCAGTTCTGCCCGAAACCGGGGCTTCGACCGAAGGTATCCGCAGTCGGCAGCCGCCCCGGAGCCGGTTTTAGCTTTCGCGCGGCGGGGCAGCGTCAGAGACGATATCGATCCGCCAGCCCGTCAGCTTGGCCGCCAGCCGGGCGTTCTGGCCCTCTTTGCCGATGGCCAGCGAGAGCTGGTAGTCCGGAACCACCACACGCGCGGAGCGGGTGGCCTCATCCACGATGGTGACGGAATTCACACGCGAGGGGGAAAGTGCGCTGGCAATAAACGTTGCCGGATCCTCGCTGAAGTCGACGATGTCGATTTTTTCGTCGTTCAGTTCCGTCATGACAGCGCGGACGCGGGAACCCATCTCGCCGATGCAGGCGCCCTTGGCGTTGATGCCCTGGGTGTTGGCCTTAACCGCAATCTTGGTACGGTGACCGGCCTCGCGGGCCAGTGCCACGATCTCCACTGAGCGGTCCGCGATCTCCGGGACCTCCAGTTCGAAGAGCTTCCGGACGAGGCCCGGGTGTGAACGGGACAGGGTGACGGACGGGCCCTTGGTACCGCGGTGGACATCAATAACGATGGCGCGGAGCCGGTTGCCGTGGATGTACTTCTCTCCCGGCACCTGTTCGGGCGGCGGCAGCAGGGCCTCCACCGAACCCAGGTTGACCTGGATCATGTGCGGGTTGTTGCCCTGTTGGATCAGGCCGGCCACAAGTTCACCCTCGCGGCCCTTGAACTCACCCAGGACGTTGTCGTCCTCGACGTCGCGCAGGCGCTGCAGGATGATCTGGCGTGCGGTGCTCGCGGCGATACGCCCGAAGCCGGCAGGTGTGTCCTCGAACTCGCCGATGGGGGCGCCGTCGTCGTCGATCTCAACGGCCCAGATGGTCACGTGGCCGCTCTTGCGGTCCAGCTCGGCCCGGGCCTTTTCGAAGGCGCCGGGCGATTTGTGGTACGCCACCAGGAGCGCCTGCTCGATGGTGGGGATCAGGAGGTCCAGCGGGATCTCGCGCTCACGCTCCAGAAGTCTCAGCGCGCTCATGTCAATATCCATCAGGCCTCCTCAGAAGGTCCATTGTGCTCAGGTTCCAGACCAGCTTCTTCGAGGTGGCTGAATTCGATCTCGACTTTTCCGTTGCGGATCCTGTCGAAAGGAAGAATCTGCGGCTCGCCCTGCTTGGGCTTCATGCCCTTCTTGACGGCGATCTCCGGGATGATGGTGACGCCGGAATCATCCACGGACTGGACCCTGCCGGTGACATTTTCGCCCTGGATGACGTTGACCTTGACCATCCGGCCCCGGGCACGGTGCCAGTGCCGGACTTCGGTAAGGGGACGCGCGACACCCGGGGAGGAAACCTCGAGGTCGTAGGGGCGCCCGTCGTCAGCTGGATCATTGTCCAGGACGTCGGAGAGGACCCTGGAGATGTCCGCAATGACATCAAGGTTCACGCCGCCGGTTTCCTCCTGCGGCAGGTCAACGACCACGTGGACCACACGGTGCGAACCGGCCATGATGGACACGTCCTCGAGGTACAGGCGGTTGGCCTGCACCGCCGGTTCCAGCAGCGCCCGGAGCCTGACGGCTTCGGGATTGTTGGCGGGCGCAGCTTCAGCCGTACCCGTTCCGGTAGCGTCTGATGAAGTCGTGGCTTCTGCATTACTCACGATGCCGGCCGCCTTCCAATAGATGATGTTGTGACTACTAGCGTAACGATTTTCCGGCCGCAATGGTGCACGAAGATTCGCATCAGGCGTGACAACATGGTCTGTTGTGAAAGACGACACGCAGGAGACCGGCCGCCGTAGGCGCTATTTCCAGTACGCCGTTTTTGCGCTGGCCGCCCTTCTGGTGGTGAGCCTGGGATTGGTGCTGATCCCCCGTGAACCGTCCCCGCCCGCGGGGACGCCGTTTTCCCAGCAGGCAAGGGCATCCGCGTACGCGGATTCCCTGACCCTTAGGGCCGCGGGCCTGGACTTGGAAGGCGCTGCCGGCGCCACTGCGCCGGCCCCACAAGCTGCAGCCCTGGCCCGGGTTGTGACTTTGCTGACTGTCCAGGCCCGGGCGCTGATGCTGCCGGCCGCTGCGGCCGGCGATCCTGCACCGGACGGCGCGGCTACTGACGCGGCCACCGCACTGGCCACCGTCCCGCTGCCATCGACCACCGCGGACTTCGCCGCTGCCCTCCAAGCAAGCGGGGCGCAGCGGCTCCAGGACTCTGTAACGGCCGACGGCGGCATGGCCCGCCTTCTCGCCGGCGCCGGTACTGCCCAGCTTCTGGCTGCAGAGGACCTAGCCTCGGCGACCGGGGTCGCGTTGGCACCGCTTCCAGGCGCTGGCTCCTCCTCCCCCGCATCGCCGGCGCCCACCACGCCTTTTACGGCTTCGGCTGCCACCAGCTGTGCCAGCGAAGCGGCCGTCGCCGACGCCAGAACTGGCGCGGACCTCGGCTCAGCCTTTGCCTCAGCCGTGGCGGGCGAGCTGGAACTGGTCTACGCGTACCAGGCTGCACTGACCAGGCTTGACTCCGGGTCCGCTGCCCCTGCGTCGGATTTCCTGGCCCGGCACCGCGTCCTCCGGGGCGAGGCGGAGACCATGGGCAGGTCCCGCTGCGCCGCGGTACCCCTGAGGCAACCCGGCTATGCCCTGAGCCAGGCGTTCCTGGCAGACCCTGCAGCGGGGCTGGGAACACTGGAGGCAGGGACACTTCCGGTGCTCGGCGACGTGGTGGCCCTCAGCGAGGGGCGCGAACGCGAATGGGCACTCTCGGCACTTCAGTCGGCGGCCTGGCGGAGCGTCTATTGGGGTTCCTCGCCGGGCCCGGTTCCCGGCATGGTCCTGGACGAGGCACTCCTGCCGCCACTGCCGGAGCCTGTATCAACCCCGGGGCCTTCCACAACCAGTGCCAGTCCTCCCGGCAATTCGTAGCCAAGGCCCGGCACACTGGCCAGCCGCGGGCACTAATGCTTTGCTGGAGGCATGGACAGTGCCGGCGCCCCCGCCCTTCATGAGAATGAGCCACACCAAAACGACAGCGCGCAGCGCCTGAACTGGCTGCGCGCCGGCGTGCTGGGTGCAAATGACGGCATCGTCTCGGTCGCCGCAATCGTGGTGGGCGTCGCCGGTGTCACCACACAGTCCGGCCCGATCCTCGTCGCCGGCACGGCCGGCCTGGTGGGCGGAGCAGTCTCCATGGCCTTGGGCGAATATGTCTCCGTCAGCAGCCAGAAGGACAGCCAGGAGGCCTTGATCGAAAAGGAACGCCTGGAACTGCAGGAAGAACCGGAGGAAGAGCTGGAGGAACTCGCGGCCATCTACCAGGGCAAGGGCCTGAGCCTGGACACAGCCCGGGCGGTGGCCAGGGAGCTGACAGCCCACGACGCCCTGGGCGCACATCTCTCCGCCGAACTGAACATCGATGAAACAGACATCGTCAGCCCCTGGAATGCAGCCCTGGCTTCAGCCGTTGCGTTCGTCGCCGGCGCCATCCTGCCGATGGCCGCCATCCTGCTGCCACCAGAGGACATCCGTGTCCCGCTGACTTTCGCTGCTGTGCTGGTGGCCCTGGCTGCCACTGGGGCCTTGGGCGCCTGGATCGGCGGGGGTTCGAGGGTGCGGGCCGCCGTCAGGGTGGTGGTGGGCGGCGCTTTGGCCTTGGCTGCCACGTACTCCATCGGCAACCTGCTCGGCGCAAGCGGTGTCCTGTGAGCGTCCAGATTGGCGTGCCCATCCCGCCCGCACTCAGCCTGCGCTACAGCCACAGCAGCGCAGGACGGGCCTGGCTCGCCTCACTTCCGGGACTGGTCCAGGGGCGGCTGGAACATTGGGAACTGGCTGTTGACCTGTCAGCCGGCGCCCTCCCGTGGCATGGCCACGGCGGCGTGGTGGTCCCTGTCCGCCGGATGGACGGGACGCCGGCGGCGCTCAAGATCGCCTTTCCCCACGATGAGGCACGGGTGGAACGCCATGCGCTTGCCCTGTGGGGCGGATCCGGCGCCGTCCGGCTATTGGAATCCGACGCCGGAACGTGCGCGATGCTGCTTGAGCGGCTGAATGCGGGCTGCTCGCTCCAGAGCCTTCCGCTGGATGAGGCGGCGGTTACCTGGGGCAGCACCATGCGGCAGTTGAGCCTGGTGCCGGATGGACGGCAGCAGTGGCAGGAATTCGACCACATCGCCGGGCGGGCCGAACAATGGAGCGATGACCTGCCCGCCGACTGGGAACAGCAAGGCCGCCCGTTCCCGCGCTGGCTGCTCGAAGCTGCTTTGGAGGTCTGCCAGACCCGCGGCGCCGTGGGCCGCCGCTCCGGCCGCGATGTCCTGGTCCATACGGACCTGCATTTCCTGAACATCCTGGCCCGGCCCCAGGCCAACAGCGGAGCGCTGCCCGGGCAGGCCTTCGTCGCCATCGACCCCCAGCCCATGATCGGCGAACCGGAATTCGCGGTGGCACCGCTGCTGTGGAACCGTCTCGGCGACTTGCCCCGGAGCGATCCGGCCGGAGGATTAAGGCGGCGCTGCCAGGACTTCAGCGCCGCGGCCGGCCTCGACGCCGAAGCTGCGCGCCAGTGGGCCGTGGCGCGCGAAGTGGAGAACGCCCTCTGCTACGCGGCCATACCGCGCCACCAAGGCGATCTGGCCCGGTCCCTCTGGGTCGCGAGCACCCTTGCCGGGCGGACCCTCGACGGTCTCCCCTCGGCGCACGCCCTGCCTGAGCCGGGCCAGGGCGACGGCTGAGCGACGGGCGGGTGATCAGCCGGCAGCCCGTACCGCTGCCAAAGCGGAGCTGACCGCCTCGACGGCGGTGCCGACGTCGTCCGCGTCAGTGCTCCAGTTGCTGACCGAGACGCGCAGGACATCCCTGCCTTGCCAGTGTGAACCGGACATCCAGACCTTGCCGTCCTCGATCACCCGGGCTGTCACGGCGCGCGTGGTGGCGTCGTCCCCGAAGGCGAGCGAAACCTGCGTGTAGTCCACCTTGTTAAGCACCTCGACGCCGTCCACCTCAGCCAGGCGGCTCCCGATCTTCGAAGCGGCGTCGGCGAGCCCGCGGACCTGGGCTGCCACCCCGTTCCTGCCCAGGGAGCGGAGGGCGGCCCACACCGGTACCCCGCGGCCGCGCCGGGACAGCTCCGGCACCTTCTGGAAGGGGTCGCCTGGACCTTCGGCATCGTGGACGAGGTAACTGGTGTGCAGGCCCATGGCGTTGCCCAGCGCGGCGCTGTCCTTGACCACCGCGATGCCGCAGTCGTAAGGGACGTGGAGGGTCTTGGGCGTCGGTCCCCCACGAATCGGCCAGGGCCCATGCCGCGGGTGAGGTCCGCGAACTCGGGCACGGCCGCGGCCCACAGCCCAAACGCGCCGTCGACGTGGACCCAGGCACCATGCCGCCGGGCAACCTCGATGGCGGCGTCGAAGGGGTCGAAGGCTCCGGAGTGGAGGTTGCCGGCCTGGAGGCAGACCAGCGCGGGCCCGGACCCTTCCGACAGCAGCCGGTCCAGCTCTGCGGCGACCAGTCTGCCCTGGGCCTCTGCGGGGACCGCAACGGGCCGGCCGAGGCCGAGGTACCGCAGGCCCAGGTCAACGGTCTCGTGGCGCTCCTGGCCCACAAAGCACCTGATGCGCGGGGCGCCTGCCAGGCCATCGCCGTCGAGGTCCCAGCCGGCCTCGGCCAGCAACCGCCACCGGGCAGCGGCCAGCCCGGTGAAGTTGGCCATCGTGGCACCTGTGGTGAAGCCGACGTCCGATTCCGCCGGAAGGCCGAGAAGGTCCAGCAGCCAGTGGCCGGCCCCCTCCTCGATGGCGGCTATGGCCGGGGTGGCGTAGCGCAGGCCGGAGTTCTGGTCCCAGGCGCCGACCAGCCAGGGCGGCAGGCAACGTCCCGCCGATCACCCAACCAAAAAAGCGCCCGGAGGGCATCGCCATCAGCCCCGGTTCGGCCTTGTCCGCCAGGTACTCAACTACAGCTGCCGCGGACATGCCCTGCGCGGGAAGTGGTCCAGCGAAGTCAGCCGCGAGATCGTGGGCACTTTGGGCGGGCCCGACGCGCCTGTCCGGCAGGCTCGCCAGCCACTCGGCGGCTCGACGGGCCGCGGCTGACAACGCTTCCGAATAGGGTTCCCCGCCCGCGGACATACCTGCATGGTACGCCCGGCCGGCCGGGGGCTGCGAGGGTTTCGGCTACCCTGTCAGGCGAAGTTTTCCTGCCAGACATCGACGCCGAGTTTGATGATCAGGGCGCCCACCACCAGCAGGAAAACAACGCGGATGAAGCGGCTGCCCTGCTTCACCGCGGTCCGCGCGCCCAGATAGCCGCCGGCCATGTTGGCCAGCCCCAGCAGCAGGCCGAGACCCCACAGGATTGACCCATGGGGCAGGAAGAACAGCAGGGCGCCTGCGTTGGTGGCCATGTTCACGATCTTGGCTTTGGCGCTTGCCTCCAGGAAGGCATAGCCCATCGCCGAGACGAGCGCGATGATGAGGAAGGAACCGGTGCCCGGACCAATCAGGCCGTCATAGAAGCCGATCACGGCCCCGATCAGGCATGCCACCACGTAGTGCGTGCGGCCGTCGTGCCGCAGCACGGTGATGTCGCCGACGTTGGGCTTCAGTGCCGTAAAAAGCGCGACGACGACCAGCGCCACCACGATGATCGGCTTGAAGACACTCGCCGGCAGGGTGGCGGCCAGCACCGCACCGGCGAAGCTGCCGGCAAGGGCGATCACCGCCATGGGCACGGCTGTCCGAAGGTCCGGTTTTACCCGCCCGTAGTACGTCACCGCACTCGTGGTGGTGCCGAAAATAGACCCCATCTTGTTGGTGGCCAAGGCCTGGACCGGCGTGATCCCGGGTACCAGCAGCATGGCCGGCAGCTGGAGCAGACCTCCGCCGCCCACCACGGCGTCCACCCAGCCGGCAGCAAATCCAGCCACCACAATCAGGATGATTGTGGTGAGCTGGATCGACTCGAACCCGGAAATCACCGCCGCAGGTCAGCTGCGGACGGCGGTGACCACATAGTCAACGGCCTTGTCCACGGCCACGTTCTCCGCTTCGCCGCTTCGGCGGTCCTTGATTTCCACAACACCGTCCACCAGGCCGCGGCCGACGGCCAGGATGGTGGGGACGCCGACGAGTTCCGCGTCGCCGAACTTTACGCCCGGGGAGACTTTGGGCCGGTCGTCGTAGATGACGTCCAGGCCGGCGGCCTCGAGTTCCAGGGCCAGCTGCTCGGCGGCGGCAAAGATTTCCTCGCCCCGGCCGACGGCCACCACATGGACATCGGCGGGGGCGACGGCGCGGGGCCAGACCAGGCCGTTGTCGTCGTGGTTGGATTCGGCCAGGGCCGCGACGGCGCGGGTGACGCCGACACCGTAGGAACCCATGGTGACCACCACCTGCTTGCCGTTCTGGTCCAGGACCTTCAAGTCCAGGGCTGCAGCGTACTTGCGGCCCAGCTGGAAGATGTGGCCCATCTCGATGCCGCGGGCGGTCTCCAGGGGACCGGAACCGTCCGGGGCGGGGTCGCCTTCGCGGACTTCCGTGCACTCGATGACGCCGTCCCAGGTGAAGTCGCGGCCGGCGACCAGGCCAAACACGTGCTTTCCTGCTTCGTTGGCCCCGGTGATCCAGGCCGTGCCGCTGACAACGCGGGGATCCACCAGGTAGAGGAGCTTGGTTGAGCTTTCGCTGCCCAGCAGGGGTTTGTCCGGCGTCAGGCCGGGTCCCAGGTAGCCCTTGACGATAAGGGGCTGCTTTTTGAGGTCGTCGTCGTTGGCTGCCTCAAGGGTGATCTCGCCGCCGATGGGCAGGAAGGAACCGATGTTGGCTTCCACGCGCTTGAGGTCCACGCCGCGGTCACCCGGGAGGCCGATGACCACAAGCTGGCGCTCACCGGTGGGCAGGGTGACGGCAAGAACCACGTTCTTGAGGGTGTCAGCCCCAGTCCAGGCGCCGCCGTCGGCCCCGCTCCGGGGAGCCAGTTCGTTGGATGCGGCCACCAGCGTGTCGATGGTGGGCGTGTTGGGGGTGTCGAGGACCTCGGCGGCAGGGGCGTTGCTGAAGTCGATCTCGGCCGGGACGACGGTGGTGACGGCTTCGACGTTGGCTGCATAGCCGCCGGCGGAGCGCACGAAGGTGTCTTCGCCGATCTCGGTGGGGTGCAGGAACTCCTCGCTCTTGGACCCGCCCATGGCGCCGGCGGTGGCCGCAACGGGAATGACTTCCAGGCCCAGACGCGCGAAGATCTTCAGGTAGGCGCCTCGGTGGGCGGCGTAGCTGGCGTCCAGGCCTGCGTCGTCCACGTCGAAGGAGTAGGAGTCCTTCATGATGAATTCGCGGCCGCGCAGCAGGCCCGCGCGGGGGCGTGCTTCGTCGCGGTACTTGTTCTGGATCTGGTACAGGCTCAGGGGCAGGTCCTTGTAGGACGAGTACAGATCCTTGACCAGAAGCGTGAACATTTCCTCGTGTGTGGGGGCCAGCAGGTAGTCGGCACCCTTGCGGTCCTGGAGGCGGAACAGGCCTTCGCCGTATTCGGTCCAGCGGTTGGTGGCCTCGTAGGGCTCGCGCGGCAGCAGCGCCGGGAAGTGGACTTCCTGGGCACCGATGGCGTCCATTTCCTCGCGGACGACGGCCTCGACCTTGCGCAGCACACTCAGGCCCAGCGGCAGCCAGGTGTAGATGCCGGGCGCCGCGCGGCGGATGTAGCCGGCCCGAACCAGGAGCCGGTGGCTGGCCACCTCAGCGTCGACGGGATCTTCACGCAAAGTGCGCAGGAAAAGCTTGGACATTCTTGTGACCACGGGTGGGTTATCCGTTTCTGGGGAATAGCTGCTGGAAAGCAGAGCCGGGCAATTCTTCTGGGTACTAATCTACCGGCAATCCACAGCACGCCCGGCGGCGGAACCTGCGTCGGGCCAGCGACGGACGCCCAGCCGGACGCTGGGCCTGGCTCAGTGCCGCACGCAATAGAGCCACGCCCGGCAATGCAAAGCCCCTGGCCGTAAACGGCTGGTCATTGCATCCGGACGTGGCTCCATGGCCGTTGACGCCTAGGGACTGGTGAGACCGCCCACCCTCTCCAGCGCAGCTAGATCGAACTTATGTGATCGCCGACACATCCACAAGGGTTTTTCCATTCGAAGTTGTTGACGGCCGCCTTAGGCGGGTCTAGTTTGAATTCATCGCATGGTGAATTCAGCGGAGGACTCCCAGCATTCGGAGGGAATACATGTCCCATTCAGCAGCAACCGCCCCGGCCGGCACCGGTGATCAAGTGGCCATTATTGCCGACGCCCTGCGCATCGCCCGGGGAAAGATTCCCGTCCTGCGCGGTCTGGACTTTTCCATCGAAGCAGGCCAGATCACCGGACTGCTGGGCCCGTCCGGCAGCGGCAAGACCACGCTCATGCGGGCCATCATGGGCGTCCAGATGCTCACGTCCGGCTCCGTCCAGGTTCTGGGGCTGCCCGCCGGGCACCCTGACCTGCGGCACCGGGTGGGCTACGTGACCCAGTCCCCCAGCGTGTACCCGGACCTCACCGTCGAAGCCAACGTCCGCTACTTCGGCGCCATGCACCGCAAGGGCCGGGCGGAAGCCGCAGAGGCGATCGCCGCCGTCGGGCTTGAACCGCAGGCCAGGCAGCAAACCGGCGACCTCTCCGGCGGTCAGCTGAGCCGGGTGTCGCTGGCCTGCGCCCTAGTGGCGCGTCCCAGCCTGCTGGTCCTGGATGAGCCGACCGTGGGCCTTGATCCGGCGCTCCGGGCTGACCTGTGGGACCGGTTCCGGTCCATGGCCGAGTCCGGCACCACCCTGCTGGTTTCCAGCCATGTGATGGAGGAAGCCAGCCATTGCGGATCACTCCTCCTGCTGCGGGAAGGGAAGCTCCTGGCGCGGCTGACGCCGGCGGAATTGAGCCGACGCGGGCACAGTGCCGATCTGGAAAAGGCCTTCCTGCACATCATCCAGGACGCTGCCGAAACGCAGTCCACTGAAAGGACGGTACGGTCATGAATCTGATGATGATGCTGGCCACCACCCGGCGCGTCCTCGACCAGCTCCGGCACGACCACCGAAGCATCGCGCTGATCTTGGTAGTCCCTGCACTGCTGCTCACCGCCGTGTACTTTCTTTATGAGAATGAAACGCTGCCGCCAGGCGTGCCCAGGACCTTTGACCGCGTTGGCCTGATGATGCTGGCGATCTTCCCGTTTGTGGTGATGTTCCTGGTTACGTCCATCACGATGCTGCGCGAACGCACCTCCGGAACCCTGGAACGGTTGCTGACCACTCCCATCCACAAGGCGGACCTGCTGTTCGGCTACGGACTGGCATTTTCCATCATGGCCGCCCTGCAGTCGCTGGTGGCTACCGCGGTTGCCTACTGGATTTTCGGGCTCGACATCCAAGGCAGCCCGGGACTGGTTGTCATGATTGCCGTGATCAACGCGGTTCTTGGCGTCGCGCTGGGGCTGCTCTGTTCGGCCTTCGCCCGGACGGAATTCCAGGCCGTGCAGTTTATGCCGGTGGTGGTGGTCCCACAGATCCTGCTCTGTGGCCTCTTTGTGGCCCGCGACAGGATGAACGAGGCCCTCGAGGCTGTGTCGAACGTCCTTCCCCTGACCTTTTCGGTGGATGCGCTGCAGGAGATCGCCACCAACACCGAGCCCACAGACCAGCTGTGGACGGACGCCGGAGTCATCGTGGCCATTGTCCTGGCGGTCTTGGTCCTCGCATCGCTGACCCTGCGCCGGCGGACCGCGTGAACGGACAGCATGATGCCGCGGGCAGCGCGGGTCCCGCAGACGCTGGTGAACCGGCGGGCGTCGCGGGTCCCGCAGGCAGCGCGGCTGGGCCGGGCCGGCGAGGTCGGCGCGGCGGGGCAACCGAGTCGAGGGACCAGATCCTGGACACGGCCCGGAGGCTGTTCGCCGAACACGGCTTCGAAGGAACCAGTCTGCGCCAAATCGCCCGGGAAACCGGAGTGGACCCCGCCATGGTTCACCACTTCTTCAAGGGCAAGGACGAGCTTTTTGCGCTGAGCGTGGCCCTGCCGGCCGACCCGGAGAAGGTCCTGGCGGGCGTCGACGGCTACTCGCCGGAGGACCGGGCCGAGGCGATCGTGCGGGCCGTGCTGCGCTTGTGGGAGAGCCCGGCCCAGCACAGCCTGGTGGCCTTCCTCAGGGGAACCCTCGGCTCCAGGGCCAAGACGATGCTGCTGCGGGAACTGGTACAGCGCGCCATCCTCAGCCGGATCATGGCAGGAGTCCCGGGACCGCCCGCGGAAGTGGCCATGCGCGGAAATCTCGTGGCCACGCAGATGGTGGGCGTGATGCTGGTCCGATATGTGATTCGACTGGAACCGCTCGCGTCCGCCTCCCCCGACGACGTTGTCCGGCTCGTGGCTCCGAACGTCCAGCATTACCTGACGGGTGACCTGAAAGCTGACCGGTGAACTGGAGCTGGAGGCTAGAACAGAACCGTGGCGAAGGTGCCAACCTGGCGGAAGCCCACGCGCTCGTATGTGGACCGTGCCCGCAGGTTGAAGCCGTTGACGTAGAGGCTGGTGACGGGGGCAAGCGTGCGCGCCTTCTCCACTACGGCAGCCATGTAGCCCGCGCTCAGACCCTGTCCGCGGTAACCGGGGTTCATCCATACACCCTGGATCTGCGTGACGTCGGCTGTCACAGCTCCCAGCTCGGCCTTGAACACAACATCGCCGGATTCGTTGACGTGCGCCAATGAATGGCCTTGCCGGATGAGGCCTTCCACTCGGCGGCTGTAGAACTCCTTGCTCCCGAGGAACGGCGAGTAGCCCACTTCCTCTTCGAACATCGCGGCGCAGGCGGGAAGGATCCGGTCAAAGTCGGCCAGCCGGCCGAGACCCAGATCCGCGTTCGGCTCCACCGCCGGCGGCCCGCAGAGTGTCATCAGCGGCTGTTCATCCCGCACCTCGTGAGCCGCATGCCCCAGTTCGGCAAGCTCAGCATGGAGGGCAAGGACGGCATCTGCGGGGCCAAAGGCGGAGGCGAAGCGGCGGCCGGATGTGCTTGCTGCGGCAGCGACAAGCCCGGCAAATTCGGGGTCAAGCTGGACCGGGACCAGGTTGGCCCCTGCCCAGCACGCGCCCGCCAGGATCCCGTCGTCGAACACTCCCAAGACGCCGGCGCCGCCAGCGGTTGGCGCGGCAGAGCCCGCCGCCCGGAGGTGCGCCAGAATAAAGACATTGGCCACCGGGTCCTGCGACGCAAGGCGCCGCAGGGCAGCGGTGTCCGCGCTGGCGAGGGTCCGGACGGATATTCCCGCCGGCGCGGCGTCCGCTTTATGAGACGCTAACCACGGGGCTACCCTTGACAGCATCTTCGCCATCGGCCTCCCCCATCTCTTCAGCTATGCGCATGGCCTCTTCAATCAGTGTCTCAACAATCTCGCTCTCAGGCACAGTCTTAATGACTTGGCCCTTCACAAAGATCTGGCCCTTGCCATTGCCGGACGCCACACCCAGATCGGCTTCGCGGGCTTCGCCGGGTCCGTTGACAACACAGCCCATCACTGCCACGCGGAGCGGAATTTCCATGCCTTCCAGCCCTGCAGTGACCTGCTCGGCAAGGGTGTACACGTCCACCTGGGCGCGGCCGCATGACGGGCAGGAGACGATCTCCAGTTTGCGCGGACGCAGGTTCAGGGACTGGAGGATCTGGTTGCCCACCTTGATTTCCTCGACGGGAGGCGCCGAGAGGGAAACCCGGATGGTGTCGCCGATGCCCCTAGCCAGGAGCGCCCCGAAGGCCGTGGCGGACTTGATGGTTCCCTGGAAGGCCGGCCCGGCTTCGGTCACGCCCAGGTGCAGGGGCCAGTCGCCCTGCTCGGCCAGCATCTCGTAAGCAGCAACCATGATGACCGGGTCGTTGTGCTTGACCGAGATCTTGAAGTCGTTGAAACCGTGCTCTTCGAACAGCGAGGCTTCCCAGACTGCGGACTCCACGAGGGCCTCGGGGGTGGCCTTGCCATACTTCTTCAGGATTCCGGGCTCCAGCGATCCGGCGTTGATGCCGATCCGGATGGAGGTCCCGTGATCCTTCGCCGCGCGGGCGATTTCCTTGACCTGGTCATCGAACTTGCGGATATTTCCCGGGTTCACGCGCACTGCCGCGCAGCCAGCCTCAATCGCCGCGAAGACGTACTTCGGCTGGAAGTGGATGTCCGCTATGACGGGGATCTGGGACTTGCGCGCGATGATGGGCAGGGCCTCTGCGTCATCCGCCGACGGGCAGGCGACGCGCACGATATCGCAACCGGAGGCGGTGAGTTCCGCGATCTGCTGCAGGGTGGCGTTGATGTCCGTGGTGGGCGTGGTGGTCATGGACTGCACACTAATGGGCGAGTCCGAGCCGACCCCAACGGAACCCACCTTGATCTGGCGCGTCTTGCGGCGGGGGGCGAGGACGGGCGGCGGTGCTGACGGCATTCCCAGGCTGACCGAGGTCACGTGGACTCCTTGGGTAGGTGTTTCGGTAGTGAAAAAGGTCCCGGAATCAGGATGCGTGCGCGGCCAGGAGGCCGATCACGGGAGTCCACTCGGTAGTCCGGATCCCGGCAATGGCGCCGGCGACGGCGAACGGGTCCTGCTTGAGGAGTTCGTTCAGCTGGGTTTCGTCCTGGACCTTGAAGATCAGCAGGGCGCCTGCCCCGTCACCGTAGGGTCCGCTGGTCAGCAGCTCGCCCTCGTCCGCCAGACCCGCCAACCAGGCGCGGTGCGCGGGGCGGTGATCATCACGGACGGCGGAGGAATCGGCAGCGTACACATACTCAACGGCAAAAACAGTCATAAGGACACCCTATCCCCAGGGGTGGGCTGGCGCCGATCCGGGCAGCCAGCAAGACTCACTGCAGGAACACCACCTTGATCACTGCCGCCGTTCCCGCAGCCCACAGCATGGACGTGAGCGTTCCGATGATGAACCGCTCCGCAGCCACGGGGGTCTCCTTCAATTCGGCGAACCTGCCCAGGCCTTTGATGGCCACAATGTAGGCAATGGCCACCGGCTGTCCGGTCAGGATGGCCACGCAGACGCCCAGGCGTTCCAAGACTCCGATGATTGCCCCGCCGCGCAGGATCCGCTGGGCCGGCAGCGAGGGCGCAAGCTGAGGAGCGTCCGACGACGGTTGGCCGCCACCCGCCGTCAGCTCACCGTCGACGGTTTGCCCCGTACCAGCCCGCGGGGCTTCCGAAACGGTGTCTACCGTGACATCGGCTGAAGGGTCCTGGGCTGATGCGTCGTGGTCCGATTTCCTGGCTGCGTCCGCTTTGTCGTCAATGGTCCTGGCGAGCCGGAACACCAGTGCGGTCACAGGCCATCCTGCGAATCCGGCCACCAACAGGGCAACTGTGATCCAGAGTGCGTTCACCGGTCTCCTTCAATCTGGGAATGGGCGTAGTCGAGGAGCATGGCCGCGGCAGGCCTGGCGGCCCATTCCTCCTGCCAGCCGGACCTGAGCACAGCACGGCTCACCGACTGCTCCGTGATTCCCAATTCCTGGGCCACGTGTTTCTGGCTGCCGTGCTTTCCATCGCCGCCCTGGAGCGCGCGCAACCGGTCCACCACCCGCCACTGGGCTGGTGTGCGTTGCTGCACCACCCGTCCGATCAGGCGAAGCACCGCCTGGGCATTTGCACTGGTCATGGCTCCTTCCTTGGCGTGGGGAGGAATCTCCCGTCCACGGCCAATGCTGCCGGACACCACCGACAACGGAACCTGACCAGCCGAGCCCTTGGCGAGTTCCACGGCCTTTCGCGCTGCCACAAAGCCGCTCCCGGAACCTTCCCGGGGGCTTGAGCCCGGGGTGAGCTGCACGGCACCTATCCCGATCCCGACGTACCAGTGCCCGCTCCGGAGTGCGTACAAGGCGATCTCCACCACGTCCTCGGCATGTTCCACAACACCCTGGAGTTCATCACCCACCGACCGTTCAAAGGGCGCCGGGGTGAGGCTGCGCAGCGCGGCGATCAGATCGGGAACGCGGTCCACGTCGGCAGTGCTGCCTCGCTGGTCGATGGTCAGTACGTACATGCCTTAACCGTACGCAGATAATCACGCATAATCAATCAAAAATAGCTGATTATCAAATATCAGCCAATAAAGGCTGATTGATGAGAATCACCCAGTCCGCTCGGGTACTGCCGTAGCCTACCGGGATCCGCTCCAGGCGATCCATCCACCGGCGACTGCCATGAGCCAGGGCGCCGTCGGCCTGGGTCGGCAGGCTGCTTCATCACGTCCTGGTTTCCGCCGAGGTATGCTCTCCGATGGCGGGGGTGGCAAACGTGGAAATCACGGCCGGCACGAGCAGCAAAGCCGTACCGGCCACGGCGGTGACCATCGAGGCCAGTGCCAGGCGTCCCGTCCTGCTGTTGGCCATGGACCAGCCCAGGGCGAAAACACCGAGGAGGGCCAGGATGGTTCCGGCGGTGCTGCCGAACAAATGGCTGAACTGGTATGAGTCGGAGCTGACAAAGCGGGCCCCGGCCTCCGGGTCCTTTTCCTGTTCCGGCTGCGACTGCAGCATGGACCAGGCGGTGACGAGCCACGAGACAGGCAGCGCCCACTAACCGGGCACCGCGAACTCCTCGTGCAGGAGTCAGCCGAACAGGTTCACCGGCTTCACGATGTCGGCGTAGATCAGCAGCGCGCTCATGCCCATCAGCAACGCGGCCACCACATAGGTCACGGGGAGCAGCTTGGCGATGTCGAAAGCGCCTGGATCCGGTTTGCCGAAAAGCTTGGCCACCCGTCGCCGCGCCCCCTCATACAGCGCTCCGGCCACATGGCCGCCGTCCAGCGGAAGCAGCGGGATCAGGTTGAAGACCGCGAGCGCAAAATTCAGGCCGGCGAGCAGCCCTACCAGGGCCCCAATCCTGGACTGGAGCGGCACTTCCTCCATGGCCGCCACTTCACCGGCCACGCGCCCCACGCCCACCACGCTGATGGGGCCGTTGGGATCGCGCTCTTCCTCGCTGAAGGCCGCCTTGGCCACGCCCACCACCCTCGCGGGCAGGTTGAAGACGACGCCGGCCACTTGTTTGATGTTCTCGCCCGCCATGGGCAGGACGGACGACGCCGGCTGGGGAACCAGTTCGGTCTGCGCGCCGATGCCCAGGAAGCCGACGTCCTGGTAGAGGAGATTGCCGGCGTCGTCCTTGGCCTGGCGTCCGTCCACGCCGACGACGGGGCGGGCGGAGAGCACCGGTGTCACCGTGGTGGTGACGGGCGCGCCGTCGCGCTCCACGGTAATGCTGACTTCCCTGCCGGCGGAGGCACGGATCCATTCGGTCATCTGGCCCCAGCCGGTGACATCTTTCCCGTCAAAGGAGGTGACCACGTCGTTGGGCAGGAGACCGGCAGCGGCCGCCGGGGTCAGCTGGCAGTCCGGGGAATCGGGATCAACCGTTTGGCCGGCCGCCACCTGGCATTTGGAGACGTCGGCGATGGTGGTGGTGGCCGTGGCCATGCCGAAGCCCATCAGCAGGACGGCGGTCAGGACCACGCCGATCAGCAGGTTCATGGCCGGACCGCCCAGCATCACGATGATTTTCTTCCACACCGGCAGCCGGTAGAACACACGGTTTGCGTCCTCCGGACCCACTTCCTCGTGTGCCATGGACCGGGCTTCCGTGGCCAGGGTCTGGAACATGCCGGTGCTGGAAGGGCGAACGGTTCCGTCGTCCTTGTTGGGTGGATACATGCCGATCATGGACACGTAGCCACCCAGCGGAATCGCCTTCACTCCGTATTCAGTTTCGCCCTTCCGCTTGGACCACAGGGTGGGGCCGAAGCCGATCATGTACTTGGTGACGCGCACCTTGAACAGCTTGGCGGGCACCAGGTGCCCCACTTCGTGCAGCGCAATGGACACGGCAATGCCGATCGCCACAAAGACGACGCCGAGGATAAAAAGGAGGACGGGGCTCATGCGTGGATCTGCTGCTTCCTAGAGACTGCTGACTGCTAAACGTTCGTGGGCGCGCGTACGTGCCCAGTCTTCAGCATCCAGTACCGACTCCAGCGTCAGCCCGGAGGATCCTGAATGTTCGCTGAGGACAGCATCGATGGTGTCCACGATTTCGGTGAAACGGATGCGCCCCGAGTGGAACGCCATGACCGCTTCCTCGTTTGCTGCGTTAAACACGGCGGGAAACGTGCTCCCCTGTTTGGCGGCGTCCTTGGCCAGGTCCACGGCCGGGAAAGCGGCCGTGTCAAGCGGTTCAAACGTCCAGCTGGTGGCCTTGGTCCAGTCGCAAGGGGAGGCCGCTTTGGGGACTCTGTCCGGCCAGCCCAGCCCCAAGGCAATGGGGAGGCGCATGTCCGGCGGGGAGGCCTGGGCGATGACGGACCCGTCAATGAACTGAACCATGGAATGGACCACCGACTGCGGGTGGACCACGACGTCGATCCGGTCCAGCGGCACGTCGAACAGCAGATGGGCTTCGATGAGCTCCAGGCCCTTGTTGACCAGCGTGGCCGAGTTGGTGGTGACCATCAGACCCATGTCCCAAGTGGGGTGCGCCAGGGCCTCTTTCGGGGTCACGTCGCGGAGCTGCTCCCGCGTCCGGCCGCGGAACGGCCCTCCTGACGCCGTCAGGATGAGCTTCTCAACTTCGGCCGCGGAGCCGGAGCGAAGGCACTGCGCTATCGCTGAGTGCTCGGAGTCCACCGGCACGATCTGCCCCTCACGGGCGGCCGCCTTGACGAGCGCTCCGCCCACGATCAGCGATTCCTTGTTGGCCAGCGCCAGCGTTGCACCTGACTTCAGGGCGGCGAGGGTCGGGGCGAGCCCGATGGACCCGGTAATGCCGTTGAGCACCACGTCCGCCTCTACTGCGGCGATGCGGGCCGAGGCGTCCGGGCCGGCGATGATTTCGGGGCGATAGTCCTGCCGTCCGGCGAGGCGTGCGGCCTCGGAGATCAGGTCCCGCAGCTGCCGCGGATCCCCCGCGGCGATGCCCACAGCGGCGGCACCGGTGTGGACGGCCTGGCGGGCCAGGAGCTCCAGGTTTCCGCCGCCGGCGCTGAGCGCCACCACCTCAAAAAGGTGGGGAGCGCCGTCGACGACGTCAATCGCCTGGGTGCCGATGGAACCGGTGGATCCGAGGAGGACGATTCTGCGAGGCTGCATTGGTTAAGTATCCCGCACCCGGCCCGCGGTCCGGTCAGGAGCCCGCCGCCAGCTCGATGAAGCCTTTGGCCAGAGTGGACACGGCTCCTATGTAGGCGATGGTCACGACGATCCGGCGGACAGCGGCCGGCTTGACCTTGCCGGACAGCAGATCGCCCGCGATGATTCCCGCCACCATGGCGGCCAGGATGCTGAGCCATTGCCAGCCATCCAGGCCGGGAACATGTCCACCGGACAGTACGTACTTGCTTACCAGCGACGACAGTCCGGTGGTCACGAAATAGGGCTGGAGCGTGGCGCTGAAACTTTTCTGCTCCCAGCGGGTGGCAATGGCGTAGGCGGTGATGGCCGGTCCGCCGACGCCGGCTGCCGCGTTCAGCAGTCCGCTCGTGAAGCCGAGGGACACCATGGGAGCGGGACCTTTGGCGCGCCATGTGCTGCGGGTCAGCCGCTGTGAAGCCAGTAGGGCGATGATGATGAGGATGCCGATGCAGATCTCCAGCGGCGCTTCGGGCACGTTGCTGGCCAGCCAGGCGCCCGGCAGCACCCCCGCGAGGGCGGCGAGCGCCAGTCCGAAGTAGCGCTTCCAGTCCACATGCCGCCAAACCCTGGAAAGGATCAGGAGGGATGAGGCCGCGCCGCACAGGTTAATGATCATCACGCCGTCGAAGGGTCCGAGCAGCACCACCAGGATGGGAGAGACGAGGAGGCCGAATCCGAGGCCGGCCAGCCGCTGGGCCAGTGCCCCTGCAACGACGGCAATGAGCACCAATGCAAACACCATCCGATCCTAGTGGGCGGACTGCGACGCCGGGCGTAACGTGGATTGCGTGGACTGGGTTTCCTGGTTCGATGCGCCGGAGTACGGATTCGCCCGGCAGGTGCTGCAGCGAGGTGTGGCGGCACTGTTCTTTGTTGCGTTCCTGTCCTCCCTGAACCAGTTCCCTGCGCTGCTGGGCGAACGCGGCCTGATACCGGTTCCGGACTATCTGGAAGGGTTCAGCGCGCGCCGGCGGCCCACGCTGTTCCGTTGGCGTTATTCGGACCGGCTGCTGCGTGGTGTCTGCTCCACCGGACTGGCAATTTCCGCCCTCCTGCTGGCCGGCATCCCCCAACTCGGGCCGCCGTGGGTTCCGCTCATCGCATTTCTGGCCCTGTGGCTGCTTTACATGTCGATCGTCAACGTGGGGCAGACGTTTTACGGCTTCGGCTGGGAGATGCTGCTGCTGGAGGCCGGGTTCACGGTGGCGTTCCTTGGCTCCGACCAGACGGAGCCGCCGCGCACCATCCTGATCCTGCTGGCCTGGCTCGTGTTCAGGCTGGAGTTCGGCGCCGGGATGATCAAGATCCGCGGCGGCCGGGAGTGGCGTGACCTGACGGCCCTCTACTACCACCACGAGACCCAGCCCATGCCGGGGCCTTTGAGCCGCCAGGCGCATCTCTTGCCCAAGCCTTTCCACCGGCTGGAGGTCCTGGGGAACCATTTCGCCCAGCTGGTGGTGCCGTTCTTCCTCTTCGCACCCCAGCCCCTGGCTAGCGCCGCCGCCGGCATCATCATCTTCACCCAGCTGTGGCTGGTGGCCAGCGGCAATTTTGCGTGGCTTAACTGGATGGCCATTGTGCTGGCCTTCGCCGCGGTCAGCGACCCCGTGGCCAACGCCGTATTGCCATTCCTGCCGCCGGATTGGAATCCCCCGGAAGACAGCCGCGGCAATCCCCCGTACTGGCTAGCCCTCACTCTCGTGGCGACGCTGCTGCTGGTGGTGCTCAGCTACTGGCCGCTGCGCAACCTGCTCTCCAAAGGGCAGCTGATGAATGCGAGCTTCAACCGCTGGCAGCTGGTCAACACGTACGGGGCGTTTGGCACCGTGACCAAGCACCGCGTCGAGATCGTGGTGGAGGGCACCCTGGACGAGGAACCTGAGGACTCGACGGAGTGGCGCGAGTATGCGTTTAAGGGCAAACCCGGAGACGTGCGCCGGCTGCCCCACCAGTGGGCGCCGTACCACCTGCGGCTGGACTGGCTGATGTGGTTCCTGCCGTTGCGCACGGTCCACGAGGAGTGGTTTTACGCGTTTCTCACGAAGCTGCTGGAGGCGGACCAGCAGACGCTGCGGCTTCTCCGTGCGGACCCGTTCGACGGCGATCCGCCGCGCTGGGTGCGTGTCAACAGTTACCTGTACCGTTTCGCCACCAGGGCTGAGTTCCGGGAGACGGGCGAGCGCTGGGTCCGGACGCCGCTCTATGAGGCCATCCCGCCGCTGTCACTCCGCGGTTCCCGCGGGCGGCGGCGGTGATTCCGCCCCTGGTGATTCGGGGCCCAGTGATTCTGGCCCGGTGATTCTGGCCCGGGCGATTCCTGCCCTGGTGGCCCTAGGAGTGGATGCCGGCCCGGCGGATGGTGGCCTCCGCGTGTTTGAGGATGGGGCCGTCGATCATTTTGCCCCCATGCTGGAACACACCGGATCCGGCGGCAGCGGCGGCCCGCAGCAGTTCCGTGGCGGCGGCGACGTCGGCCTCGGACGGGGCGTAGGCGCCCCTGACAACGGCCGCCTGCGTGGGGTGGATACAGGCTTTGGAGCCGAATCCTGACGCTGCGGCATCAGCAGCCTCCAGCGCCAGCCCTTCAAGGTCCGGGATATTGACGTACACGGCGTCCACGGCTTCTTTCGCAAAAGCCCGTGCGGCGAGCAGCACCGCGGACCGGGCGTGCAGCGCCACGGCACGGTAGCCGCCGTCGTCCGTTCTGCTGGACGTGCCGTTGAGGGATGCCAGGAGGTCCTCGGCGCCCCACATCAGTGCCACCACGTTGGGGGCTGCCGCGATGGCCGGCGCGTTGAGGATCCCGGCGGCGGTTTCGCACAGGGCGATGACGTGGTAGTCCGCCAGGGCTTCGAGCTGTGCCGCGCTCTCAGCCTTGGCCAGCATCACCGTGCGGTACGGGGTGTGGGCCAGGCAGTGCAGATCCTTCTCGAACTCTTCGGTGCCGGCCGGGTTGATCCTGACGATGGTCCGGCTGGGATCGAGTTCCGGCCCCTCCCCGGCTGCGCCCAACTGGGCCAGGATGGCGCCGCGCGCCCGCTGCTTGTCCGCAGGGGCCACGGCGTCCTCGAGGTCCACGATGACAGCGTCCGCGCGTTGGGCAGCCTTGGGGAAACGCTCCGGACGGTCAGCAGGGCAGAAGAGGAGGGCAGGACCCATCACAAATGTCATACGGACATTGTCCCCTCTTCGGGGCCCTGCACGCTCCCCTTTTCGACTCCTGCAGACTGCGCCTGAAGTCCAGAAGCCTGCCCAAGGTGGGCGTCCCGGGTCCACATCAGGCAACTCCGCGTGGCCAGCGCCACCACGGTGCCGTCCTGGTTCCTGCCCGTGTGTTGCATGGTCACGATTCCCTGGCCGGGACGCGATCCCGAGAGCCGTTTCTGCACGATCACAGTTTCGGTGTAGAGGGTGTCGCCGTGGTACAGCGGGTGCGGGAAGGACACGTCCGTCAGGCCCAGCTGCGCGATGATGGTGCCCTGGGTGAGCTGCGATACGGACTGTCCCACCAGGGTGGACAGCGTGAACATGGAGTTGACCAGTCGCTGGCCGAACGGCTGCCCGGCGCTCCAAGCGGCGTCCAGGTGCAGGGCCTGGGTGTTCATGGTGAGCGTGGTGAACAGGACGTTGTCCGCCTCGGTCACGGTGCGGCCGGGCCGGTGCGCGTAGACAACGCCTTCTTCGAGCTCGTCAAAGTACAGGCCGCGCTGTTCGATGACCCGGGGATTGTCCGCCGTCATACGGAGAGCTCCTGGTCCTCTTCGAACAATTCGGCGCCGGTGGCCGCCGCCACGTCCTCCACGGAGACGTTGGGGGCCAGCTCGCGGAGCACCAGCCGGGACCGCCCGCCTTCGGTGACGACGTCGATCACGGCGAGGTCGGTGATGATCCGGTCCACGCAGCCCTTGCCGGTCAGCGGCAGCGAGCAGTGCTCCACGATTTTGGGGTTGCCGTTGCGGTCCACGTGTTCCATCATCACGATCACCTTCTTGGCGCCGAAGACCAGGTCCATGGCCCCGCCCATGCCTTTGACCATCTTGCCCGGGATCATCCAGTTGGCCAGGTCCCCGTTCCGCGCCACTTCCATGGCGCCGAGCACGGCCACATCCACGTGCCCGCCGCGGATCATGCCGAACGACGAGGCGGAGTCGAAGAACGCGGCCCCCTTGTTGACCGTGACGGTTTCCTTGCCGGCGTTGATGAGGTCCGGATCTACTTCGTCCTCGCTGGGGTACGGTCCCACGCCCAGGATGCCGTTCTCCGAGTGGAGCACCACCTCGACACCTGCCGGGATGTAGTTGGGAATGAGTGTGGGCATGCCGATGCCAAGGTTGACGTATTGCCCGTTGCTGAGCTCCTGGGCCACCCGGGCGGCCAGTTGGTTGCGGGTCCACCCTTTGGCCTCCGGATTGGTGCCTTCCGGATGGCCGACGGCGGCACGCCGGTATTCCGGCCGGACGGCTTCAGGGCGGGGAGGCGCTCCCTGCGTGCTGTTGGACTCCATAGCTACGCTCCTGCCTGTTCGGTCGCCGCGGCCCGTTCAAGGGCCACTGTCCGCTTTTCGATCCGCTTCTCACCGGCCGGCACAACCACCACCCGCTGGACAAAAATGCCGGGCGTGTGGACGTGCTCCGGGTTGAGTACTCCGGGTTCCACCAGCTCCTCCACCTCGGCGATGGTGATTTTCCCCGCCATCGCGCAGAGCGGGTTGAAGTTCATGGCGGTGGCGTGGAAGACCAGGTTGCCGTGGCGGTCGCCTTTCCAGGCGTGGACCAGTCCGAAATCTGGTGTCAGGGATTCCTCAAGGACATAGTCCACTGCATTGAAAGTCCGCACTTCCTTCGGGGAAGAGGCGATGGCGATGCCGCCGTCGGCGTCGTACTTCTGCGGCAGGCCGCCGTCGGACACCTGCGTGCCAACCCCCGCCTTGGTGTAGAAAGCGGGGATGCCGGCGCCGCCGGCCCGGAGCTTCTCCGCAAGAGTTCCCTGCGGGGTCAGCACCACCTCAAGCTCACCGGACAGGTACTGGCGCGCGAACTCCTTGTTCTCTCCGACGTAGGAACTGACGGTCCGCCGGATCCTGCCGTCGCGAAGAAGGACGCCCAGCCCCCAGTCGTCCACGCCGCAGTTGTTGCTCACGGTTTCGAGGTCCTTGGTGCCGTGCCGGTGCAGGGCATCGATCAGGGCTACCGGGATTCCGCAGAGGCCGAACCCTCCCACCGCGAGGGACGCGCCGTCGGGAATGTCCGCAACGGCTTCCTCGGCGCTGGCAACAACCTTGTTAATCATCAGTGATCCTTTCAGGCCTGCTACAGTCCGAGTTCGCGGGCGATCAGCATCAGCTGGACCTCCGTGGTGCCCTCGCCGACTTCAAGGATCTTGGAGTCGCGGTAGTGGCGTGCCACGGTGAATTCGTTGATGAAGCCGTAGCCGCCGAATACCTGGGTGGCATCCCGCGCGTTGTCCATGGCCGCCTCGCCTGCGACCATCTTAGCGATGGCGGCCTGCGTCTTGAACGGCTTTCCAGCCAGCATTCTCGATGCGGCGTCGTAGTAAGCGAGGCGGGCCGTGTGCGCCCGGGCCTGCATGCGGGCGATCTTGAACGAGATGGCCTGGTACTTGCCGATGTGGTGGCCGAACGCGCTGCGTTCCTTGGCGTACTTCACCGACAGGTCAACGCAGCCCTGCGCCGCCCCCGTGGCCAGTGCGGCGATGGCAATGCGGCCTTCGTCCAAGATGGAGAGGAAGTTCGCATAGCCGCGGCCTTCCGCACCGAGCAGGTTCGCTTCCGGGACGCGGACGTCCTTCAGCGTAAGAGGATGCGTGTCGGAGGCGTTCCAGCCCACCTTGTTGTAAGCCTTCTCAGCCCTGAATCCCGGTGTGCCGGTTGGCACCAGGATGGTGGAGATCTCCTTCTTAAGGCTCCCGTCCTTGCGTTCCTTCTGGCCCGTCACGGCGGTGACCGTGACCAGGCGCGTGATGTCCGTCCCAGAGTTCGTGATGAATTCCTTGTTGCCGTTAATCACCCAGTCACCGTTCTCCCGCCGGGCGTGGGTCTTGGTCCCGCCGGCGTCCGAGCCGGCTTCCGGCTCCGTCAGGCCGAAACCGGCGAGCGCCTTGCCCGAGGCCAGCAGCGGGAGCCACTCCTCCTTCTGCGCCTCGCTGCCGAACCGGTACACCGGCATCGCGCCGAGGGAGACCCCGGCCTCCAGCGTGATGGCCACGGATTGGTCCACCCGGCCCAGCTGTTCGAGGGCGAGCGCCAGGGCGAAGTAGTCCCCGCCCATTCCGCCGTGCTCTTCCGGGAAGGGCAGCCCGAAGAGGCCCATATCTGCCATCTGGGACACCACTTCATAGGGGAAGCTGTGTTCTTCGTCGTGCTTGGCCGAGACCGGCGCCACCACGTTGTCCGCGAAGTCCCGGACGGTGTCGCTGAGGTCCTGGTATTCCTCGTTGAGTTCAAAATCTGCCATGGCTAGGCTCCCTTGCCTGTGTTGTTGGAATCCTGCAGTGAATCCGCGTCTGAATCCGTGATGGATGGGTGGATGGTAGCCAGCACCTGGTCCGCTTTGACCGGCTGACCGGCCTTGACGCTGATGTGGACCGTGCCGGCCACCTCTGCCACCAGCTGGTGCTCCATCTTCATGGCTTCCACGGAGAGGAGAACCTGGCCGGCTTCCACGGTGTCGCCGTTGCTGACGGCAACCGACACCACCGTTCCGGGCATGGGCGAGCGCACCTCCGGGTCCGCGGTGCCTTCCTCGCGCTCGATGGCGGCGAGCACACGTTCCAGCCGTGATTCCCGTGTCAGCACTTCCAGCCGGCAGGACCAGCCTGCATTGCCGAGGAACAGTTCCGCGGGAACGCCGGAGGCCGGATTGCCGGGGTCCGGGCTGCCGGGACCCCACGACGCCGGGGCCAGCGAATACTCCGTGGCTTCGCCGTCGAGGGTCACCTCCCCATGGTCGCGCCGGGAAAAGCGCAGGGAGGCCTGACGCCACGGCCCCTCGCCGACGCGGACCCGGACCGAACCGGCGGCCACGCGGCCTGTGACACTCACTGTTGCGATGCCGCCGTCGGGCGTTCCCAGGCTGATCCGCCGGGGCGCCGGCGCTCCGATCCGCCAGCCGTTGCTGGCCTGCCACGGACCGGCGGGCGTCACCGGGCCGCCCTGTTGCCCGCTCACAGCGGCGTACAGGGCTGCCGCGACCAGTTCGGCGTCGTCAATCCGCCGGAACGCGAAGTCCGGCATCCTGCGCTCGATCAGGCCGGTGTCGAGATGCCCTGCGCGGACGTCGTCGTCGTTGATCAGCAGCCGCAGGTACTCAACATTCGTGTCGATGCCAAGGGCTGTGTAGCCGGCGAGCGCCGCGTCCAGCGTGTCCAGGGCAACAGTGCGGTCCGGGCCCCACGCGATGACCTTGGAGATCATGGGATCGTAGCTGGACGAGATCTCCAGCCCCTCCAGCAGGGCCGAGTCCACCCGGATCCTGCCGGCTCCGTGATCGGGCATTTCGTCCAGTAGGAGCACGGTTCCGGTGGACGGCATGAAGTTCCGCTCCGGGATTTCCGCGTAAACGCGGGCTTCGACGGCGTGCCCGTTGAGTTCGACGTCGGCCTGCCGGACGGTCAGTTCCTCGCCGGCCGCGATGCGCACCTGCCATTCGACCAGGTCCACGCCGGTGACCATTTCGGTCACCGGGTGCTCCACCTGGAGGCGGGTGTTCATCTCCATAAAAAAGAACTCGTCCGGGGCCTCGTCGGAGACCAGGAACTCCACAGTTCCCGCGCCGCTGTAGTGGACGCTCCGTGCCGCCTGGCAGGCGGCGTCGCCGATCCGCGCCCGGGTGGCACCGCCGTCGTGCAATGACTCAAGCAACGGCGACGGCGCCTCCTCAATCACCTTTTGGTGGCGGCGCTGCAGCGAGCACTCGCGCTCCCCCAGATGGATGACGTTGCCGTGGTTGTCAGCCAGGACCTGCACTTCGATGTGCCGCGGAGTTCGGACCAGCCGCTCCAGGAACAGCGTGTCGTCGCCGAAGGCACTAGCGGCAACGCGGCGGGCTGTGGCCAGCGTGGCTTCGAGGTCCTCGTGGCGTTCCACGATGTGCATGCCCTTCCCCCCGCCCCCCGCTGACGGTTTGATGAGCAGGGGGAATCCGACGGCCGCCGCGGCCCCGATCAGCTGCGTGTCCGTCATGGCCGGCTCGGCAATGCCCGGCACTACCGGGACGCCGTAGCCGGCCACGTGGTTCTTGGACCGGATCTTGTCTCCCATGACGTTCAGGGACTCGACGCCGGGGCCGATGAAGGTGATGCCGGCCGTTTCGAGGGCGCGGGCAAAGTCCACGTTTTCGCTCAGGAAGCCGTAGCCGGGGTGGACGGCCTCGGCGCCGGTGTCGCGGCAGGCCTGAATGATGGCCTCGATCTTCAGGTAACTTTCTGCTGCGGCGGCCGGGCCGATCCGCACGGCAGTGTCAGCCTCGCGTACGTGCCGGGCCTCCGCGTCGGCGTCGCTGTAGACGGCTACGGAACGGATGCCCAAGGCACGCAGGGTGCGGATGACCCGGCAGGCGATCTCCCCGCGGTTGGCGACAAGCACGGTGTTGAACAGCGGTTTCTGCCGGGTTGTTGAAGGAACGGCAGGCAAGGAAACGGTCATGGCTGGCTCACATCCGGAAAAGGCCGAAGGAGGTCTCCGGCAGCGGGGTGCGGGAGACGACGTCGAGCGCCAGTCCCAGGACGGTGCGGGTGTCAGCGGGGTCGATCACGCCGTCGTCCCAGAGGCGGGCGGTGGAGTAGTACGGGCTGCCCTGGTCCTCGTACTGCTGTTTGATCGGGGCCTTGAAGGCTTCCTCCTCCTCGGCGGACCATTCCTCGCCGGCCGCTTCGTACTGGTCACGCTTGACGGTGGCGAGAACGCCGGACGCCTGATTCCCGCCCATCACGGAGATGCGGGACGCCGGCCACATCCACAGGAAGCGCGGTGAGTACGCCCGCCCGCACATGGAGTAGTTGCCCGCCCCGAAGGACCCACCGATCACCACTGTCAGCTTCGGCACCCGTGCCGTGGCCACCGCGGTGACCATCTTGGCGCCATTCTTGGCAATGCCGCCCTGCTCGGAATCCCTGCCCACCATGAACCCGGAAATGTTCTGCAGGAAGACCAGAGGAATTCCGCGCTGGTCGCAGAGTTCGATGAAGTGCGCGCCCTTGAGCGAGGACTCGCTGAACAGCACGCCGTTGTTCGCCACGATCCCCACCGGGTGCCCATGCAGCCTGGCGAAACCCGTGACCAGGGTTGTGCCGTACTCCTTCTTGAACTCGTGGAACCTGCTGCCGTCCACCAACCGGGCGATAACCTCGTGCACGTCGTACTGCGCGTTGACGTCCGTGGGCACGGCACCATACAGCTCGGCGGGCTCCGCAACAGGTTCGACGGCGGTGTCCACATCCCACGCGGGGGCGGCCGGCTTCGGCAGGGTAGCCACGATGTCGCGGATGATCTGCAGGGCGTGTTCGTCGCTTTCGGCGAGATGGTCCGTGACCCCGGAGATCCTGGAGTGCACGTCGCCGCCGCCTAGCTCCTCCGCGGTCACGATTTCACCGATGGCCGCTTTCACCAGCGGCGGACCACCCAGGAAAATAGTGCCCTGGTTCCGGACGATCACCGTCTCGTCGCTCATCGCCGGAACGTAGGCGCCGCCGGCCGTGCAGGAACCCATCACGGAAGCGATCTGCGGGATCTTGGCGGCGGACATTTTCGCCTGGTTGAAGAAGATCCGGCCGAAGTGTTCCTTGTCCGGGAAGACTTCGTCCTGCTTCGGGAGGAACGCCCCGCCGGAGTCCACGAGGTAAATGCACGGTAGCCGGTTCTCGAGGGCGATTTCCTGGGCGCGGAGGTGCTTCTTGACCGTCATCGGATAGTAGGTGCCGCCCTTGACGGTGGCGTCGTTGGAAATGACCAGGACCTGGCGGCCGTGGACCAGGCCGATCCCGGCAATGACCCCGGCGCCGGGTGACTCGTTGTTGTACATGCCGTTGGCGGCGAGCGGCGCGATCTCCAGGAACGGGCTGCCGTCATCGAGCAGCCGGTCGATACGTTCGCGGGGAAGAAGCTTGCCGCGGCCCACATGGCGCTCCCGCGACTTTTCCGGCCCGCCCAACGCGGCGTCAGCCAGCATGGCCCTGAGTTCGGCGGCTAGGGCGAGCTGCGCAGCGTTGTTTGCAGCAAACACTTCACTTGCGGCATCAAGCCGGCTGGCGAGGGTCTCCATTGACGGCGTCCGTTCATCATCTTTTTGAAAGCCACCAGGGCTCCGGCGAGAGTCGCAAAAGCCAGCTTGGTTAATGCTTTATAACTGGAATTCAGGTTAGTCTTTATTAACTGTGATGTCCAACACAACAGGACGTTGCTAGAATTTGCTGGTCCTAGGAGGAAAAGCGTGCCCACCACCCGACCGGTCAAGCCGTCCACACCGGCCCTGGCAGCCCAGCCTGGTTCAGCGACACAGCCCGATTCAGCAACGCGGGCCGCATCGGCAACGCAGTCCGTTCCCGGAACACCCCGGAGTCAGGCAGCACAAACAGCTCCCGGAACGCCCCGCAGCCAGGCGAAGGAGAACCGCCGCCAGGCGCTGCTTGCCGCCGCCGCGGCGCTCTTCGCCCTGCACGGGTTCAACCGGGTGTCGCTGGAAGACTTGGGCGCCGCAGCAGGGGTCAGCGGCCCGGCCGTGTATCGCCACTTCCAGGGCAAGCAGGCGGTGTTGGGAGATCTGCTGGTCACCGTCAGCCGCGAACTGCTCGACGGCGGCCGGCGCGTCATCGCCGAGACCACCGACCCCCTCGCAGCGCTCCGCAGGCTGGTGGGGTTCCAAGTGGAGTTTGCGCTGGGCAAGCCGGACGTGATCCGGGTGCAGGACCGGGATTTCAGCAACCTCAGCCAGAAGGACCAGTCCGAGGTACGGGCCCTGCAGCGGAACTACGTGGAGACTTGGGTGGAGGTCCTCGCGCTGCTGCATCCGGCGACCGACGCCGTCGAACTGCGGATGCGGGCCCACGCTACGTTCGGCCTGATCAACTCCACGCCGCACTCGGTGCGAAACCACGGACGCAAAATCGCGCCCAAAACGGCCCGGCCGCTTCTCGAGAGCATGGCGCTGGCGGCACTCCTGGTGGACGTGCCCCAGGCCTCCTGACCACAGGAGCGGTCCCTCACGGGGTCCTGGCCACGTAAACGGGGTCTGGCCCGCAAAACCGGTGCTGGGCAGCACATGTTATGCGGGCCAGGGCAGCTCGAGCTAACCACGACGTTGCGCAGGCCCAGACCGGTCAAGCGGGCTGGGGGCCGGCAGGTTTGCCGCCCGCCTAGACCATCGTGAGCACCATGCCTGGTTCAGCCAGGATGGCGCCTACATCGGCGAGGAACCGCGAGCCCTGCTCCCCGTCCACCAGGCGATGATCAAAGGACAGGCTCAGCGTCATGACCTGGCGCAGGGCCACCTCATCCTGGAATTCCCAGGGCATCTTCCGCACGGCCCCCATGGCCAGGATGGCTGCCTCGCCGGGGTTCAGGATGGGCGTGCCCGCGTCGATGCCGAAGACCCCGATGTTCGTGATGGAGATGGTGCCGCCGGACAGGTCTGCCGGGGCAGTCTTGCCGGCCCGCGCCGTCTCGGTCAACCCGGTCAGGGCTTCGGAGAGTTCCAGCAGGGACAGGGTATCCGCGTCCTTGACGTTCGGCACGGTGAGCCCGCGGGGAGTCGCCGCGGCAATGCCCAGGTTCACGTAGTTGAACTGCACGATCTCCTGGCTTGCCTCCTCCCACCGCGAGTTCAGTGACGGGTTCCGCCGCAGCGCGATCAGCACCGCCTTGGCCACCAATGTCAGCGGCGTGAGCCTGTAGCCGGAAAAGGCCCGGCTCGTCTTCAGCTTGGCCAGCAGATCCATCGTGGGCGTGACATCCACCGTGAGGAATTCCGTCGCATGGGGAGCCGTGAACGCACTCGCCACCATCGCGGCCGCCGTGAACTTGCGGACGCCCTTGATCGGAGTGCGGACTTCCCGACCGCTCTGCGCCGCCAGCCCTGCGCGGGACGGCGTATCCGATACGGCGGAAAGGTGGCGCACCGGCGCCGACAATTCGCCGCCGCCAACAAAATTCCGGACATCCTCCCGCGTGATCAGTCCACCGGCTCCGGTGCCCGCGACCGCGGCCAACTCGACGCCGAGGTCTTTGGCCAGTTTCCGGACCGGCGGCGTGGAGCGTGGGCGCTCTGCGCTGCCGGCGGGCCGTGCTTCGACAGGCTCGGTTTCCACCGGCTCAACCACCGGGGTTTCTGTCTCAAGAGGCTCAACCACCGAGCCACGAACAGGCTCAACCACCGGGGTTGAGAAGTTGCGGGCCCGGCGGGCAGGACGGCCGGAGCTTTCGAGGACGGCGCCGTACCCAACCAGGTTCGGCTCGCGTTTCGCGGTCCCCGCCGCAGCAGTGGCCGCCCCGGCGGGCGCAGCCCCGGAAGGTGCGGCGCCGGAAGGTGCGGCGCCGCCGTCGTCCGCTACCTCGAAGGAGACGATCGGCTTGCCGACCTCCACGATTGTTCCGGGCTCTTCATGGAGCGCAGTGATCACGCCCGCGAACGGTGACGGCAGCTCAACTACGGCCTTTGCGGTTTCCACCTCGGCGATGACCTGGTTCAGCGTCACCGTGTCCCCCACGGCCACCTTCCAGCTGAGGATTTCGGATTCCGTGAGGCCTTCGCCGAGGTCCGGGAGCCTGAATTCCTTGATCATGATGGCGCTCATCCTTCCAACCCGCTGAGGGAGTTCGGGCGTCCGAGGGCGCGGTCCACGCCGTCGAGGATCCGGTCCAGGCCGGGAAGATGGTGCATTTCGAGCTTGGAGTACGGGTAGGGAATATCGAACCCGGTGATACGGACGGGGGCGGCTTCGAGGTAGTGGAAGCACCGCTCCGTGATGCTGGCTGCCACTTCCGCACCCAGACCACCGGACTGGCCGGCTTCATGGGTGACCACGAGCCTGCCTGTTTTCCGGACGGAGGCTTCCACGGTGGCGTAGTCCACGGGTGCCAGCGAGCGCAGGTCGATGACTTCGATGGAGATGCCTTCGTCGGCGGCGGCGGTTGCTGCGTCCCTAGCCGTCTTCACCAACGGCCCGTAGGCCACGAGCGTCACGTCCGTGCCGTCCGTAACAACGCGGGCAGTGTCCATCGGCAGTGCGGTGCGCGGATCGATGCCCTCATCCACTTCACCCTTGTCGTGGTAGCGGCGCTTGGGTTCGAAGTACAGCACCGGGTCATCGGACAGGATGGCCTGCTGGATCACGGTGTGGGCGTCCTGCGGGTTGGAGACACTGACCACACGAAGCCCGGAGGTATGCGTAAAATACGCCTCGGGCGACTCGGAGTGGTGCTCAGGCGAGCCGATGCCGCCCCCGAACGGGACACGGATGGTGATGGGCATCTTCACGGCCCCCTGCGTGCGGTAGTGCAGCTTCGCCACCTGGCTCACGATCTGGTCGAATGCAGGGTAGATGAAGCCGTCGAATTGGATCTCCACCACCGGGCGGTAACCGCGGTACGCGAGGCCGACGGCGGTGCCCATGATGGCCGACTCGGCCAGCGGGGTGTCCACCACACGGTGGGTGCCGAAGTCTTTCTGGAGTCCGTCGGTCACCCGGAATACACCGCCGAGGGTGCCGATATCCTCGCCCATGAGGATGACTTTTGGATCGTTTTCCAGGGATTTGCGCAGGCCGGAATTGATGGCGCGGGCAAAGGTCATCTGGGTCATCAGCGTGCACCTTCTTCTGAGGTGGCTCCCGCGGGATCGCCGAAGGAAGCCAGGTAACGGGCGTAGTGGTCCTGCTGCCGGTCCAGCCACGAGTTGGGCGCGCTGTACACATGCTTGAAGATGTCCATCGGCTCCGGATCCGGCATGCCGATGCAGCCCGAACGGATTTCTCGGGCGACGGTCTCTGCCTTGTCGTGAACGTGCTGCTGGACCTGATCCGTGAGGAGGCCCTTGCGTTCCAGCAGGGCCCTAACCCGCTGGATGGGGTCCTTCGCGGCCCAGTCCTCCAGTTCGTTGGCGTCACGGTAGCGGGTGGGATCGTCAGCGGTGGTGTGCGGTCCCATGCGGTACGTGACCGCTTCGATGAACGTGGGTCCACCGCCATGCCGGGCACGGTCCAATGCCACACGCGTCGCTGCCATAACAGCCAGCACATCATTGCCGTCCACCCTGAGGCTCGGAATACCGAATCCAGCGGCCCGGTCCGCGATCTGGATGTGGGACTGCAACCGCACGGGCTCCGAAATTGCCCAGTGGTTGTTCGAGCAGAAGAAGACCACGGGCGCCTGGAAGCTGGCGGCAAAGACCATGGCCTCGTTGACGTCGCCTTCGCTGGTGGCACCGTCGCCGAAATATGTCACCGCCACCGAGTCCGCGCCGTCGTTCTGGATGCCCATGGCATAACCGGTGGCATGCAGCGTCTGCGCGCCGATGATAATCTGCGGGGTGGCCATATTCACGGTGTACGGATCCCACCCGGAGGAGGCAGTGCCACGCCACACCCGCGTGATGTCTGTCAGGCCCACGCCGCGGCAGTACGCCACACCGTTTTCCCGGTAGCTGGAGAAGACGAAGTCGTCCGCGCGCAGGGCCCTGCCGGAACCTACTTGTGCTGCTTCCTGCCCCAGCAAAGGGGGCCAGAGACCAAGCTCGCCCTGGCGCTGGAGGGCGGTGGCCTCGACATCGATCCGCCGGATGACCGTCAGGTCCTCGTACAGGGAACACAACTGCTCATCCCCGATGTCCTTCACCCAGGGATCGAACTCCGGGTGGCTGATCCGCTCCCCTGCCGGGGTAATCAGCTGGATCAGGTTCCTGTCTGTAGACACGATGGCACGCAACCTTCTCACGTCGTTTGACCGGAGCCTGGGGACTTGTGGTCCCTCCCGCTGCCGGCCGCCCGGGCGCCGTTGCCCCGGATATTTGTGACCCTACTCACAATGCCCAATGGGTACAACCACCGCGGCGAATACTGCGCATAATGCCCTGTTTGCGCTGCCCTTACCGTGCTAACGTTGCGCATTATGCAAGCTTTGGATGGCACAGACACGCGGCTGCTCTCGGCTCTGGCCCGCGACCCCCGGCGGACGGTGGTGGCGTTAGCCCAGAAGCTGGGGCTGTCCCGGAACACCGTGCAGGCGCGCATGGCGCAACTGGAGAAGAAGCACGTCTTCCTGTCCTTTGAACGGCGCATCAACCCGGTGTCACTGGGCTATCCGCTCATGGCGTTCATTTCCGTCCACGTCCAGCAGCAGAAACTGGGACAGCTGGCCCATGACCTCGCCGGCATCCCGGAAATCCTGGAAGGCTACGGCCTCACCGGCTCCGCTGACCTCCTTCTCCGGGTAGTGGCCCTGGACGCCGAGGACCTCTTCCGGATCAACGGCAAGATCCTGGCGTGCGATGGCGTGGACCGGACGGACACCGCACTGGCCATGGGCGAACTCATCCCCTTCCGCATCCAGCCCCTGCTCGAGCGGGGATCCGGAGACGCTTAGGGCCAGCTGCCCCTATAACTGCCCAATACCCAGCCCCGGCGGGCTGGGTTATAGGCTGTTCCAAGGTGAATCCATGGGTGCCGTTCAGCGGGTCCCAATAATAAGGCAGTGCCAGTGCGTTGCCGGAAAGGCTCCATCGTGAGCAATCCTCAGGAACCGTACCAGCCGGGCCAGCCGGCGGCCTGGCCTGCACAACTAGCAGGGCAGCACGGCGCGCCCCCGCTGCCGGGCAACCCGCCACAGTCCGGTGCGCCGGGGCAATACGGTGCGCCGTCTCAGTTCGGCCCACCCGCGCAGTACGGCGGACCCGGTCAATACTCGTCAGAGGGGCCGTTCGGCCTGCCCGGACAGGAACCCCCGGCGCGAGGCCGCCGGAAGCTGTGGACAATCCTCAGCATTGTGGGCGGTGTCCTGCTGCTGGCCGTCATCGGCGTCCTCATCCTGGTCAACATTGTCAACGGAGCCACCAACCATGCCCGAGGCCTGGCTGACAGCTTCACGAAGCTGGTGATTGCCGGTGACAGTTCCAAAGCCTACGACGACTATCTTGACCCAGCCCTCCATGAACAGCTGACCAAGGAAGACTTCATCGCCGGCATCAAAACGCTGGAGATGGATAACACCTGCAAGCCGGCCTACAACGAGGTAAAGGCCAGCACCGAGAACGGGACCAAGGCGGCCGACGTGGCCGGCCTCATCACCTGCGACGGCGACAAGAAGATCGACCTCGTCTACCGCTTCGAAGGAACCGACGAGCTGAAAATGATCAACATCAAGCTCAAGCCCCAGGCGTAGCGCCGGGGATCAAGACCAAAAGAGCCCCCGCGGTGCGCGGGGGGCTCTTTTCGTTGCCACGATCAGCTGTGATGATCAGTCAGCAGGATCGGTTTCGGCGTTTCAGTGGTCCACGGCCTTCTCCGCGCCCACACCGGTCAGGGAGCGAACTTCCATTTCGGCCTGCTTGGCGGTGTCCTCGCGCTTCTTGTCCAGCACTGTTCCGAGCCAGCCGAGCAGGAACGCCAGCGGTATGGACACAATACCGGGGTTGCTCAACGGGAAGAAGGCGAAGTTGGCGCCCGGGATCATGGAGGTCTTCAGGCCGGAAACCACCGGCGAGAAGGCGATCAGGATAATCGCCGAGCCCAGGCCGCCGTACATGCTCCAGACCGCACCCTGGGTGGTGAACCGGCGCCAGAACAGCGAGTAGATGATCGTCGGGAGGTTCGCCGACGCCGCGACGGCGAAGGCGAGCGCCACCAGGAAGGCCACGTTCTGGCCGTTGGCGAAGATACCGCCCAGGATGGCCATGACTCCGATGACCACCACGGTGCGCCGCGCCACCTTGACCTCGGTGTCGGCGTCGGCCTTGCCCTTGGAGATGACGCTGGCGTAGATGTCGTGGGCAAAGGACGCGGCGGCGGTGATGGTCAGCCCGGCCACCACTGCCAGGATGGTGGCGAAGGCCACTGCGGAGATGAAGCCCAGCAGCAGCGGCCCGCCCAGGTGGAAGGCCAGCAGGGGTGCGGCGGAATTGACGCCGCCGGGGGCTGACTTGATGGTTTCGGCGCCAACCAGTGCAGCGGCACCGTAACCCAGGACCAGGGTGAACAGGTAGAAGAGGCCAATCAGCCAGATGGACCACACCACGGACTTCCGGGCTTCCTTGGCCGTGGGCACGGTGTAGAAGCGCATCAGGACGTGGGGCAGGGCAGCGGTACCCAGGACCAGGGCGAGGCCCAGGGACATAAAGTCCAGTTTGGACGTCTCGGTCTTGCCGTACTGCAGGCCGGGGTTCAGCACTGCAGGGTTGCCGGCCGCATCAACCGCCGCACCGAGGAGGCTGGAGAGGTTGAAGCCGTAAATGGCGAGGACCCAGAAAGTCATCACCGCCGCGCCGGCAATGAGCAATATCGCCTTGATGATCTGGACCCAGGTGGTGCCCTTCATGCCGCCGATCAGGACGTACATGATCATCAGGGCGCCGACGACGATGATCACCAGCGCCTGTCCGCCCCAGTCGCTGATGCCCAGCAGCAGCGAAATGAGGCTGCCGGCTCCGGCCATCTGCGCGAGGAGGTAGAAGAAGCAGACGGCGAGGGTGGAGATGGCCGCCGCAATGCGGACCGGGCGCTGCTTGAGCCGGAAGGAAAGGACATCCGCCATGGTGAATTTGCCGGTGTTCCGGAGGAGTTCTGCCACCAGCAGCAGGGCAACAAGCCAGGCCACGAGGAAGCCGATGGAGTACATAAAGCCGTCATAGCCGTTGATGGCGATGGCGCCGGTGATCCCGAGAAAGGATGCTGCGGAGAGGTAATCCCCGGCAATGGCTGTTCCGTTTTGGGAGCCGGTGAAGGAACGGCCGGCCGCGTAGTAGTCCGCCGCGGTTTTGTTGTTCCGGCTGGCCCGCAGCACGATCACCATGGTCACGGCAACAAACAGGCCGAAGATGCCCATGTTAAGCAGGGTGGTTTCCTTAAGGTCGGCAACATCTACCGCCGTGGCAATCTGGATCATTTGGTCACTCCGCCCACTCGGTTGCCGTCCTTGTCGAATTCATGGCCTTCAATTTCATGGCGGATCTCAGCCGCGATGGGGTCCAGCTTCCGGTTGGAGTAGCTGACATACCAGCCGGTAATGGCGAACGTCGAGACGAACTGCAACAGGCCCAGGATTAGGCCGACGTTGATGTTGCCCCACACTTTGGTGGACATAAACTCGACGGCGTAGTCAGCCAGCAGGACATACGCGAAGTACCACAGCAAGAATGCCACGGCCATGGGGAACACAAAGCTGCGGTGACGTTTGCGCAGTTCCTGGAACCGCTCTGTCGACTGGACCTGTTCGAAGTCCACGGACGCCGCTGCGTCCGGAGTGTGGGCATCGTTACCCATCGTTCCTCCTCATTGAGACTTGACTGGTTCACACAGGCCGCGGCCTGCGGGCAGGATGCGGACCATGTGACTGCAATCACTCTGCGGTGTGGCAGGCGTCCATTCCAGAGCCATGGCCGGAACGGTCGCTCAACGGTTACGATGCTGCGACTAACGGCACCCGGCGCTACGCTGGGCACCATGCCGGACTCCCCCCTCCTGACTGCCGCCGCGGTTGCGGTAATCACCCTGGCGATCGCCGTCGTCGTCGGCGTTGGCATCAGGCTGCTCCGGTCCTTCCGTGAGCTGGGCACTGACGCCGAGCGCGCCACGTACAACACTCTCCACGCTGCATCGAGTGCCGGGCAGCACCTGCGTACGGGCCTCAATCCGGCAGGCGCCGCCAAGGCGAGCCGGCAGCTAAGGAACCTGCTGGGGTGTGATGCGCTGGCCATCACCGACACGGCCGGCGTGCTCGCCTGGGACGGTACCGCTGAGGAACTGAAGCCCCGGTTGATGGACCTGGCTGCAGACGTCCTGATCGGCGGCCGGACCGCGGTGCTCCAGGCGCGGGACCTGGGTGCGGGCCTTGCCTCCGGAAGCCTCGCCGCCGTTATCGCTCCGGTCCGTGCAGGGTCGCGGGTGGTGGGCGTCGTGGCGGCGTTTGCCCCATCGGCGGGCGCAGGCCTGGTCCGAGCCACCAGCGAAGTGGCGGACTGGGTGGCCGTCCAGGTGGAGTTGGCTGAGCTGGACGCGTCCCGGACGCTGCTGATGGAAGCCGAAGTGCGGGCGCTGCGGGCCCAGATCAGTCCGCACTTCATCTACAACTCGCTGAACGCCATCGCGTCGTTCATCAACACGGATCCGGAGCGGGCGCGCGAACTCGTGGTGGAATTCGCCGATTTCACGAGGTACTCGTTCCGGCGCCACGGTGACTTCACCACGCTCGCGGAGGAACTGCGGTGCATTGACCGTTACCTGCTGCTGGAGCGTGCCCGTTTCGGTGAGCGCGTCCAGGTCAGCCTGCGGATCGCGCCGGAAGTCCTGAGCACGGTCATCCCGTTCCTGAGCCTCCAGCCGCTGGTGGAGAACGCCGTCAGGCACGGTCTGGAGGCCAAGGAAGGGGCGGGCCATATCACCATCACGGCCAATGATTCGGGCGCCTACGCGGAAGTGACCATTGAGGACGACGGCGTGGGGATGGACCCTGCCGAGCTCCAGTCGATGCTGGCCGGGCACCACGACGGTGACCACGTGGGGCTGCGCAACGTGGACGCCAGGCTCCGGCAGGTCTACGGGGACCAGCACGGCCTGGTGATCGAGACGGCCCCGGGCGAAGGAACGCTGATCACCATGCGCGTGCCCAAGTCCCAGCCCGGCCACGACGCCTGAACCCGGCAGTCCCTGGCAGCTAATGTAAGACCATGATTAATGTCCTCGTCGCCGACGACGAGCTACCCGCCGTGGAGGAACTGGCCTATCTGCTGGGCAAGGATGACCGGATCGGGGTCATCCACCGGGCGACTTCCGGCGCCGAGGCATTGCGGGCCTTGAACACCGAAACGATTGACGCCGTCTTCCTGGATATTCACATGCCCGCCGTGTCCGGCCTTGAGGTGGCACGCGCCATCACGCTCAGCAGCAAACCTCCGGCGGTGGTGTTTGTTACCGCGGACGAGGACTGCGCCCTGGAAGCTTTCGAACTGGCCGCCGTGGACTACCTGCTGAAGCCCGTCCGGGCCGAGCGGCTCGCCCGGTCGGTAGGCCGGATCAGCGAGCTGTTGCGCGAGGGCGGCGGCGCCGCTCCTGAGATGATCACCGTTGACCAGGGCGGCACCACCAGGATGATCAGGCGCGACGACGTCACATACGTCCAGGCGCAGGGAGACTACGCCCGGCTGCACACCGCGGATGCCAGCTACCTCATCCGGGTGCCGCTGGCGGATCTGGAGCAGCAGTGGGCGGAGGCCGGGTTTATCCGGACGCACCGGTCCTACCTCGTGGCGCTAAAGCATGTGCAGTCCATGAAGCTGGCGGCGGACAAGCCCAGCGTTTCGGTGGCCGGCGCGGGCCTTCCCATCAGCCGCCGCCACCTTCCCCTGGTCAGGGAAAAGCTGGAAGCCACCCGCATCCGGCCGCAAGCATGACCCGGGTCCGCGTCACCGCTCCGCGCTCGGCACCCCGGCCGGCCGGGGAGTCGCGCGAGGCGGCGGAAGAATCAGAGGTGGGACAGGTCTTCGTCCGGTCCCTGATCCGTTCCCAGCTGCGGCTGGCCCTGGTGGTGGCCATCGGATTCATGCTGATCCTGTGTGCGTTCCCGTTGCTGCTGGCAGCCGTGCCGGGCTTGGCCGAGACCCGGATTGCGGGTGTCCCGTGCGACTGGATCCTGCTGGGTGCCGGCATCTATCCCGTGATCGGCCTCAGCGCCTGGCTTTTTATCCGGGCCGCCGCACGGAACGAGGCCCGCTACCGGGACCTGGCCGGGGACAAGTGATGACCTGATGAATCCCGCAGTGGGTGTGATGGCTCTTGTAGTTGTTTCGCTGGCAACAGCTGCCATTGGGTTCTACGGTCTGCGGATTTCCCGGACCACCGGCGATTTCTATGTGGCTTCCCGGACCGTCAGGCCGTGGTGGAACGCCTCGGCCATCGGCGGAGAGTACCTCTCGGCAGCGAGTTTCCTAGGCGTCGCCGGGCTGATTCTGCTGTCCGGTACCGACGCGCTGTGGTTTCCCGTGGGCTACACCGCCGGCTACCTGATGCTGCTGCTGTTTGTGGCCGCACCGCTGCGCCGGTCCGGTGCCTACACGATCCCGGACTTCACCGAGGCCAGGCTGGATTCGCGGTCAGTCCGCCGCGTGACCAGCGTGATGGTGGTTGTGGTGGGCTGGTTGTACATTGTGCCGCAACTCCACGGTGCGGCGTTGACCATCCGGATCACCACGGGGCTGCCGGCCTGGGTGGGTTCCGCGGCCGTGGTGGTTGTGGTGTCCCTCACCGTTGTTGCCGGCGGCATGCGCTCCATTACCTTTGTCCAGGCCTTCCAGTTCTGGCTGAAGCTCACCGCCCTTGCCGTGCCGGTCCTGTTCATCGTGTTCACGCTCGCCGGTGACGGGAGTGCCGCAGTGGACCCCGCCGTCGTGAATCCCACCGGACTGGCCCCGGCCGGGCCGTACCAGAACATCTCGCTGCTCGTGGCGCTGCTGTTCGGCACGCTGGGACTCCCCCACGTCCTGGTCCGCTTCTACACGAACCCGGACGGACACTCGGCACGGCGGACCACCCTAATCGTGCTCGGGCTACTCTCGGTGTTTTACCTGTTTCCCACCGCCTACGGGCTGGTGGGGCGGATGTTCGCGCCCGAACTCGCCCGGTCAGGGCAGGCGGACGCGGTGGTCCTCCTGCTGCCGGGGCAGCTGATCGGTGGAACTGCCGGCGACCTGCTCTCAGCGTTGGTGGTGGCCGGAGCCTTTGCCGCGTTCCTGTCCACCACCTCCGGCCTGGTGGTCTCGCTGGCCGGCGTGATCAGCCAGGACGTGCTGGGCGGCGGTGTGCGGGGATTCCGGCTCGCCGCCGTCATCTCCGCTGTGGTCCCGCTGGGATTTGCCGTGACGACTGATTCCCTGGCGCTGGCCGGCAGTGTGGGACTGGTGTTCGCGTTTACCGCCTCCACCGTGTGCCCGGTGCTCCTGCTGGGCATCTGGTGGCGCGGGCTCACCGACGCCGGCGCCATCGCCGGCATGGTGACCGGCGGCGTCCTCTGCGGTGGTGCCATGGTGTGGGGAACCGTCCTGGGCGCCACCGGCACGCCGTTCTGGCTGGCCCAGCCGGCGGCGTGGACCGTTCCCGCCGCCTTCGCCGTGACAGTGATCGTATCCCGGGCGACAAAACATCGGATTCCGCGGACCATGGCGCGGGTGATGACCCGGCTGCACACACCAGAACGGCCCTTGGCCACCGAACGCTGAGCCTGCACCGCACGAGCGGTCCGGGCGCAGTTGCTCGCCACCAAGCATTGGAGTCTGCTTGCATCCCGCGGCACCACGCAAGGGGAAGTGCTGACCCGCATCAGTATGTTCCTGATGTTCACCTCCGCCAGCCTGGTGAGCCTTGCGCTCGTGGGCCAGGCCACCAGGTTCTCTGCCACCTTTTTGCCATGCTGGCGATGATCGTTCTGTCCACCAACCTGCTGATCGGCCTCCTGACACAGGTCCGCGTCCGGAACGTGGCCCTGGAGGACCAGATGTACGTGTTGGCCATGAACCGGCTGAGGGCAGCGTACGTGGACCTGGATCCCGGCATTGCCAAGTACGTGCTGGCCGGCCGGCACGACGACGAGCCCGGCATGGACCAGACGTTCGCTCCGCTCTCCCCCACACCACCGGGCGGGGACTGACGCGAGTCAGCCAATGGCGTCAGTCGATGGCCGCCATGAGTTCAACCACGCGGTCCAGGAAGGCATCAACCTGGGCCTCCTCGTAGCCGTCCATGCCCACGGCGGGGCGGAAGACCACACGGCGGACGTTGTCCACGCTGAGCGGCTTGTCCTCTTCGAGGTAGCCGATCAGGTCGTAGCAAAGATTGTCCACGTCCAGGATGTTGTAACTGCGGGCCTTCTTTTTGGACGGGCGCCGGAAGCGCTCACCGTCGGGCCGGTGCAGGCGGCCCCGGAGGATCCCGGAGAGGCTGCCGATCTCCCGCAGCCAGGCATCCTCGCCCTTGGCAGCGATCAGTTCGTCCCGTTCGCGGCGGGCGAAGGCGTCTTCGAGCCGGTCCAGTGCTGCGTCGACGACCGCGGCGGCGTAGCCGCCCTTGACCGGGTCAAAGGAGACGCTCCGGACGTCGGCGCTGGTGACGGCGTGGATGGCGGCCTTCGGCGTCTCGAGTGCCACCCTGGCCCGCTGGAGGAACTGGTCCACCTGCTTGGCGTTGTACCCGAATTCGTTGCCCCGCACGCGCTCAAACGACGCGGGAATTTTCCGTTGAAAGTCCAATGCCACTGTTGTTCCTTTGTTGCTCTTCAGCTGGGTCAGGTTACGCACCAGTCTATTGGCGCTGCCGGTGCTCCGGCGGAGGGGGGCCGTTAAGGTCGTGTCAGACGCCCGCAACCAGTGCGAACAGCACAAATGCCACGGGACAGGCGAAGACGATGGAGTCCAGGCGGTCCATGACGCCCCCATGTCCGGGCAGGATGCTGCTCATATCCTTGATCCCTAGTTCACGCTTAACCATCGACTCGGCCAGGTCTCCTGCGGTGGACGCTGCGACAACGCCCACGGCGAGGATCACACCCACCCACCAGGGTTTGTTCAGCAGGAAAATACTGGCAAGGATTCCGATCAGCATGGCCCCAGCAATGCTGCCAGCGAAGCCTTCCCATGATTTCTTGGGGCTGATCTTCGGGGCCATGGGGTGTTTGCCCAGCGACGCGCCCACGAGGTAGCCGAAGGTGTCGTTCGAGACCACCAGCAGGAGCATAACGGCCACCTGCCAGGCCCCGGGCGGTACGGTCCCGCCCGGCCAGAGACCCATCGGAGTGGCGACTCCGACGGCGTGCAGCGGCAGGGCAGCGAAGCTGATGAAGAACGGCACCCACCCCAGGGTGAACACGCCGGCAAAGATGCTGTTCGCTGATCCTGCGGGGTTCTCCACCGAACGCCAGAGGAAAACTGCCACGCAACTCAGGAGCATGGCGAACAGAAGACTCTCAAGACCGCCAAAATAAGCGGCAAACGGCATCGCGACTGTACCCACCATGATCGGGACGATGGGCATCCTGGTCCCGTTCGCCTCCAGGGCGCGGAAGATTTCCCAGACTCCAAAGACCGCGAACCCGGTGGTAACAGCGACGAATCCGAGCGGGAGGAGGACCAGCCCGCCCAGCACGCCGATCAGCATGGCCAGACCCACCACAATGGCTGCCGGAAGATTCCGGCCGGCCTTGGGCGTCGGATTGCTCCGCAACTGCTTCCCCCTGGTGCGCGCCCTTGGTGCGGGGGCTTGCTCTGCCTGGCTCATCAGACTTCGAGCAGCTCAGTTTCCTTGCGCTTGAGCAGCTCGTCGATGCCGTCCACATGCGATTTGGTCAGGGCATCCAGTTCCTTTTCGGCGCGGCTGCCTTCGTCCTCGCCGGCTTCGCCGTCCTTGACGAGCTTGTCCAGCGTTTCCTTGGCCTTCCGCCGGATGTTGCGGATGGAGATCTTCGCGTCCTCGCCCTTAGTCTTGACGATCTTGACGTATTCCTTGCGGCGTTCCTGGGTCAGGTCCGGAATGGTGATCCTGATGACGTTGCCGTCATTTGAAGGGTTGGCGCCCACCTCGGAGTCGCTCAGGGCCCGCTCGATGTCCCGCAGTGCGGTTTTGTCGAACGGCGTGATGAGGATGGTGCGCGCGTCCGGAATGGCGAAGGAAGCGAGCTGCTGCAGCGGGGTGGGCGAACCGTAGTAGTCCACCAGGACCTTGTTGTAAAGGCCCGGGTTTGCCCGTCCGGTGCGGATCGAGGCGAAGTCTTCCTTGGCTACCTCTACTGCCTTGTCCATCTTCTCTTCGGCTTCGAGCAAGGTTTCTTCGATCACGGTCTCTCCTCAGAAATCAGTGCAGTCCGGATACCGGCTCCCTGCACAATCTTGGTTCAGTGTTCCTGGTTCCATTCCTGCCCGGCCGCGGGCATGGAACGGTGCTCAGATCATCCTAGCTGCAGCTACGGGGTCACCAGGGTACCGAGCTTTTCGCCCAGGATGGCGCGCGTGACGTTCCCTTCGCCTTCCATCCCGAAAACCACCATGGACAGGTTGTTGTCCTTGCACATTGTCATGGCGGTCTGGTCCATGACCCTGATGTCGCGGCGCAGGGCGTCGTCGTAGCTCAGGGTGTCCAGCTTCTCGGCAGTGGGGTCCTTCTTCGGATCCGCGGTGTAGACGGCGTCCACGCCGCTCTTGGCCATCAGGACGACGTCCGCGTGGACTTCCAGGGCGCGCTGGGCGGCCACGGTGTCCGTGGAGAAGTAAGGCAGGCCGGCACCGGCGCCGAAGATGACCACGCGGCCCTTTTCCATGTGGCGGATGGCCCGGCGGGGAATGTACGCCTCGGCGACCTGGCCCATGGTGATGGCGCTCTGCACGCGGGTTTCCACGCCGGCCTGCTCCAGGAAGTCCTGCAGCGCCAGGCAGTTCATGACGGTTCCGAGCATGCCCATGTAGTCGGCGCGCGAGCGGTCCATGCCGCTCTGGGACAGTTCGGCGCCGCGGAAGAAGTTGCCTCCGCCGACGACGATTGCGACCTCGACGTCCGGAACTGCGGCGGCGATCTGCTTGGCGACGTCTCGAACGGTGTCGGGATCAACGCCCAGCTTGCCGCCGCCGAAGACCTCGCCGGACAACTTCAGGAGGACGCGGCGCCTGCTTTTCTCTGGCTGGCTTGAAGAATTGACGGCTTCCATGGGTGCCTTCCCGTTGGTGAACTCTGAAAAAGGTTATCGTGCCGGGTGGCCAAAGGTCTCATCGGACGTTTAGCCGGTGCATGCAAAAGGGGCGGCCACCGAAGTGGCCACCCCCTTGCGGATTCGGCTAGGAGCCGACGCGGAAACGTGCGAAGGACGTGCCCTTGACGCCAGCCTCTTCGAGGACCTGCGCCACAGACTTCTTGGCGTCCTTGGCAAAAGCCTGGTCAACCAGAACCTCACCCTTGTAGAAGCCCGTTACGCGGCCTTCCACAATCTTGGTCATTGCAGCCTCGGGCTTGCCTTCAGCCTTGGCGGTCTCTTCGGCGATGCGACGCTCGGACTCGACCAGGTCGGACGGAACGTCTTCACGGGTCAGGTAGTTCGGGGACATCGCTGCGATGTGCACTGCAATGTCGTGTGCGGCGGTGGCAGCGGCTTCGCCTTCACCGTCAACAGCGAACAGGACGCCGACCTGGGCCGGGAGATCCTTTGACGTCTTGTGCAGGTAGGCGTCGACAGTGCCGCCCACAATGCGGGAGAGCTTGCGGACAACAACCTTTTCGCCGAGGATTGCGCCCTCTTCGACGACAACCTCGGACAGCGGCTTGCCGTCAACCTCGATGGCCAGGAGGGTGTCGAGGTCGGCAGCGCCGGACTCCACAGCCACGGCCAGGACCTTGTCGGCCAGCTGGATGAACTTGTCAGCCTTGGCGACGAAGTCGGTCTCGCAGTTGACCTCGATCATGACGCCGACGCCGTTGCTGACCTTGGCGGCCACCAGGCCTTCAGCGGTGGAGCGGCCTTCGCGCTTGGTAGCGCCCTTGAGGCCCTTGATGCGGATGATCTCGATGGCCTTTTCGGCGTCACCGTTGGCTTCGTCAAGAGCCTTCTTGACATCCATCATGCCGGCGCCGGTGCGCTCGCGCAGAGCCTTGATATCGGCGGCAGTGTAGTTCGCCATGGGAACCCCTCTGTCTAGAAAATGTATGTGGTGTACGGACCGACAGGACAGCGGCTCACCGGGTGAGCCGCCATCCTGTCAGGTGCTCCGGCGCTGCGGGCAGCGCCGGAGAATCCGGATTTGTTTGTTTTACTTGTCAGCGTCAGCGGCGGGAGCTTCGGCAGCAGCCGGAGCTTCCTCGGCAACCGGAGCAGCTTCTTCGGCTGCCGGAGCGGCAGCTTCTTCAGCAGCCGGAGCAGCTTCAGCGGCAGGGGCTTCTTCAGTCTTGCTGCCTTCGAGGAGTTCGCGCTCCCACTCAGCCAGCGGCTCTTCCGGAGCTTCCGTGGTGCCCGTGGCGCGGTTGTGGCGGGCGATGAGGCCCTCAGCAACTGCGTCGGCGACAACGCGGGTCAGCAGGTTCACGGAGCGGATGGCGTCGTCGTTGCCCGGGATCGGGAAGTCGACTTCGTCAGGATCGCAGTTGGTGTCCAGGATGGCCACCACCGGGATGTTCAGCTTCTTGGCTTCGTCAACGGCCAGGTGTTCCTTCTTGGTGTCCACGATCCAGAGCACGGAAGGCGCCTTGGTCAGGTTGCGGATACCGCCGAGGTTGGTTTCCAGCTTGGTGAGTTCACGGCGAAGGAGCAGCAGTTCCTTCTTGGTGTACGCGGAACCGGCGACGTCGTCGAAGTCGATCTCTTCCAGTTCCTTCATGCGCTGGATGCGCTTGGAAACGGTCTGGAAGTTGGTCAGCATACCGCCGAGCCAGCGCTGGTTCACGTAAGGCTGTCCAACGCGGGTAGCCTGCTCAGCGATGGATTCCTGAGCCTGCTTCTTGGTGCCGACGAAGAGTACGGTGCCGCCGTGTGCAACGGTGGCCTTTACGAACTCGTAGGCGCGGTCGATGTAGGACAGCGACTGCTGAAGGTCAATGATGTAGATGCCGTTGCGCTCCGTGAAGATGAATCGCTTCATCTTCGGGTTCCAACGGCGGGTCTGGTGTCCAAAGTGGACGCCGCTGTCAAGCAGCTGGCGCATAGTTACGACGGGCATGCCGGCGCTCCTTCCGGCAGGTCATTCATGAGAGAACCTTTTCAGGCTCTCTTACCCTGCCAATAGTTGACGGTTATTTAGCGTGGCCCAAGACGGGCCGTGCTCCTGGCATCCATTGCGACTCTCATCAGGACCGCGAGGCCCTGACCGCAAGAGACACAATCCTCCTCATACAAAGCCGGGGCTTCAGAATTGGAGGGCTGGATACGCGTAGTCAGCTGCTGCTCCCCCGCATTCCTGAATGAGGCGTGCTGACGCAAGCGTTGAGGGCACAGCAAACTGCTCCATCAAGTGTACTACAGGAGCCAATATCCGCAGGACAAACCCGGGGCCTTCGGCGGGCGTTTTCCACATGGCCAAAGTGGGCACTCCCCATGAGGAATCCGGCGCGTAAAGCTGGGTTTATGAAAGCAATACTTGTCCTCGCCGCCGTGCTTCTGCTCCCGGGGGCGGCGGCTCCGGCGGACACAGCGCCGCGCGCCTCCTGGGAGTGGCCGCTCTCCCCCAGTCCGGCGGTGCTGCGCGCCTTCGACCCGCCGGACAAGCCGTGGATGAGCGGGCACCGCGGCGTGGACCTTGAAGCGACGCACGACGGCGTCACGGTCACCTCACCGGAGTCCGGCACCGTCAGTTTTGTGGGAGTGGTGGTGGACCGCCCCGTGGTCACCATCGATCACGGGGGCGGTCTCCGCAGCAGTTTTGAGCCGGTCGAAAGCCCACTCACGGCCGGAACCGTGGTGGCGAAGGGCGAAACGATCGGAACGCTGCAACCCGGGCACTGCGGCGCCATTGCGTGCGTCCATTGGGGCGTCAGGCGGGGGGACGCCTACGTCAATCCGCTGGAATTCGTCACGGACCTCCGTCCATCCATCCTGTTGCCCCTGAGGCTGGACGATGGCCGACCGCTGAAGGTTGACGCTGACCACTGACGGCTGACGAGTGCCGCCTAAGGCCGACGCCACTAGACGATGGCAGAGATCCCGGTGATGGCGCGGCCGGTCACGAGGGTGTTGATCTCGTGGGTTCCCTCATACGAGTAGATGGCTTCGGCGTCTGCAAAGATCTTGGCCATCTCGAAGTCCGTCACGATGCCGTTGCCGCCGAGGAGGCTGCGGCCGATCGCCACGCTCTCGCGCATCCGGGCGGTGGTGAATGCCTTGGCCAGGGCGGACTGTTCGTCCTTGGCCTGGCCGGCATCCTCGAGCTGGGAAAGCCGGACCATCATGCCCATCGAGCTGACGGCATTCCCCAGGATCTGCACCAGCTGGCTTTGGACGAGCTGGAACGACGCCAGCGGACGGCCGAACTGGTGGCGTTCCACGGCGTAGCGGCGGGCCACGTCAAACGCTGCCAGCTGCTGGCCGACTGCCTGCCAGCCGACGGACAGCCGCGTAACTTTCAAGACCTTGTTGGTGTCGCGGAAGCTGTTGGCGCCCGCCAGCTTGAAGAAGTCCGGAACCACCACGTTCTCCAGGACGATGTCTGCGTTCTGGACGGTCCGGAGGGAGATCTTGTTTTCAATCTTGGTGGCGCTGAAGCCGGGCAGGGCCGTATCCACGAGGAAGCCCTTGACCTGGTTGTCGGCGAGGTCCCGGGCGTAGATGACCACCCAATCCGAGAATGTGGCGTTGCCGATCCAGCGCTTGGCGCCGTTGAGGATCCAGGTATCGCCGTCGCGCCGTGCCGTGGTGCGCGTGCCGCCGGCGACGTCCGAACCGCCCAATGGTTCGGTTAGCCCGAAAGCGCCGATCTTCTTCAGAGAATAGATATCCGGGAGCCAGGCTTCCTGCTGCTCCTGCGAGGCAAGCGCCTCGATGGAGCCGGTGAAGAGTCCGTCGTGGACGCCCAGGAATGTGGATATGGAGGTATCGGCGCGCGTGGCCTCGGCATGGACCAGGCCGGCAAAAAGGTTCGAGTAGCCCTGGCGCCGCACGGGGCTCACCAGGTCGATTTCGGCCAGCTTGGGAATGAGCTCCATGGGGAACTCGCCGCGGTTCCAGCAATCGACGGCAATCGGCCGGACTTCGCGGGCAAGGAAACCCCGGATCTCGGCCAGCCGGTCCTGCTCCTTGCCGGTGAGAAGCTGCTCGAAGGCGAAGAAGTCGCCGTCGGCGTACGGAAGGTTGTTGATGTCAACAGAGGCTTTGGACATTGGTTCCCTCGCAAAGATCAGCAGCGCGGACGGGCCAGCCATGGCAGAACAGGCCGGGACTCAGCGGCAGCGGTAAGTTACTGGTCAGTAACTTACCGTAGATTGCGGGAAAACGAAAGAAACCGCGGCCGACGATCTTTCGTCAGCCGCGGTTTCACGGTGGTCTATTGCTTGGGTAGGGCTACTCGGACTTGAACCGAGGACCTTAGGATTATGAGTCCCGCGCTCTAACCAGCTGAGCTATAGCCCCCTGCCCCTGCCGGCGTGGTCCGCGGAGGACTTCGGCTTCAACAGGGCAAAAACACTCTAGCAAACAGTGGCGGGCATCAAGACCACGCAGTCAGGACGCCACGCCCGGGCCAGGCTGGAGCGTGCCACTGTGATACCGCCGTCAGACCGCTTTGTCGTCGTAGCTTGCACCCCGGTAGAGGTCCTCGAAGGTCTGCAGCGTGCCCTCGATGCTGTGCGGCTCCACCATCCGCCGGCTGGCCTGGCACATTGCTGCCCGTTCCTCGGCTGGCAACTGGAGGATCCGCGTGATCTTGGCTGCGAGGTCATCGCTGTCGTTGGGCGTGAACAAGTAGCCGTTCTCGCCGTCGCGCACCAGGTGCGGCAGGGCCATGGCATCCGCCAACAGGACGGGCGTGGAGGCAGACATGGCTTCAAGAGTCACCAGGGACTGAAGCTCAGCGGTCCCCGGCATGCAGAACAGGTCCGCCTTGATGTAGGCCTCCCGGAGGTCTTCGTCGCTGGCCAGTCCCAGGAATTTCACCCGCTCCCCCAGTCCGAGCCGTTCCGCCTGCGCTTCAAGAGCGGAGCGGACTTCGCCGCCGCCCACAATTTCCAGGTGGACGTTGAGTTCCGCAGGCGTCTTGGACACAGCATTTATCAGCACATCCACGTGCTTTTCCTCGGCCAGGCGCCCCACGAACACCACTGTTGGATGGGCGTGCGGCTCAATCACTTCGCCGGGCTCCAGTTCATAGGCGGCGGCGTCAATGCCGTTGGAGAGCGGCAGTACCTTGCGCAGGAAGGCGTGCTGGTGCATGGCCTTGGCGGCCAGGGGTGTGGGCGTGGTGACGACGTCAGCCTGGCCCATGACCTTGCCCATGTCCTTCCAGGAGATCTTGCCGATGATGTCCTTGAACCACTGCGGGAACGGCAGGAACGGGTTCAGGTTTTCCGGCATGAAGTGGTTGGTGGCCACAATCCTGATGCCCCGCTTCACAGCTTCGTACAGGACGTGCTCGCCAATCATGTAATGGCTCTGGATGTGCACCACGTCAGGCTTCACCCGGTCGAAGAGGAGGCTGATCTCCTTCTTGATCTCCCAGGGGAAGCAGATGCGGAAGTATTCGTGGGTGAAGACCCCGTGGGATCGGAGCCGGTGCACGGTGGCCTCGGAGCGGAACTCGGTGAAGCTCGCGCCGTTGTCTGCACGGCAGGCCAGCACATGCACGTGGTGGCCGCGTCCGGTCATACCGTTGGCTAGACGGTAGCTGAACTGGGCGGCCCCATTGATGTGGGGCGGATACGTATCCGCGGCAATCAGGATGGTCAGGGGAGGCTGGTCAGAGGGCGTTGTCACGTGAGGAGCTCCTGAAGGTCACGGTACGGGCAGCTGTCGCTGGCAGCACCGGTTGGCCGCCGGCACGGTAGCCCGGGGCCTCTTAGAATCGGCTGGCAATGAAAGTGCGCTAGTTGGGTAAACAAGCTAGTGGGACGCCCTGCCCGCCGCCTTCCGCGCATCTTTCCTGCGCTTGGTGACCTCGGGATGGTGCCTGGAAAGGGCGATCACCCCCACGATAGCAAGCGAAGCAGCCGTAGCCATGGCAATCGCCATCACGGCGTGGACGTCAGGGCGCAGCTCGCCCAGGATCACGATGCCGATGGCAATGCCCACGATCGGGTCGATGACCGTCAGCCCGGCGATGACCAGGTCCGGCGGGCCGCCCGAGTAGGCGCTCTGTACAAACCAGGAACCCAGGCCGCCGGCCGCCGCGATGGCCACCACCGAATACCACTGGACATTGAGCAGTGCCAGCCCGTTCGGATCCAGCAGGTGCTTGCCGATGATGCGTGTCAATACCGCGACAAAGCCGAACAGAACGCCGGCGCCAAGGATGTAGACAAACGCGCTCATCCGGTGCCGGAACATGACCGCCAGGGTACCGAACACGCCGACCGCCAATACCAGCAGCAGCACAATGGTGAGTTCGTCCTCCTGGCTCACATGGTGGTTCTCCTGCGTCACGTTGACGGCGAGGAGGACAAAGAGTGCGGAGCCGGTCACGCAGGCCGCGATGGACACCATGGTGGCCCGGTTGATGGTGATGTCCTGGTCACGGGCGTTCACCACGGTGGTAATGACCAGCGCAATGGCGCCGATCGGCTGCACCACTGTCAGCGGCGCGGAGACCAGTGCCACCGCGTTCATTCCCATCCCGACGCACAGCAGAAGAAGTCCCAGCACCCACCGCGGGTTGCGGAGCAGGCGGAGGAAGCCGTTTGAACTCAGCGCCAGCCCACCGGTGTCGGCTTTGACGGCACTCCCCTGCCTCTGCGCTCCCAAGGCAAGGAAGAATGCCCCGAGCACCGCCAGCAGAACCGCCACCCACACCATCAGGCGCTGCCGCCGTCGTGATGGGACTGTTGACGGCCCTTCCGCAGAATGGCCCAGAAATAGTTGTACGCGGCAATCCAGTGACCGGCGAGCCCAAGTCCCAGCACGATCCATGCCGCGATGTACAGCGGCCCGGCAAACGGGGTGTCCAGTCGCGACAGGACCAGCAGGGGTGTGCCCAGAAGCAGGAGTCCGGTGCGGACTTTGCCCACACGGCTCACCGGCAGGTCCGGATGGCCTCGGAAGTAGGAGAGGGTCAGCACCAGGAGCACAGCGTCAGGCACCAGGAGTGCGGCCAGGTACAGCCAATGGACGACGCCGGCAATCACCAGGGTGATTGCCACCGCGATCAGGGCCAGCCGGTCAGCCAGCGGATCCATGACCCGGCCCAGCTTGGACGCCTGGTCGAAGCGGCGGGCCACGTAGCCATCGATCCAGTCGGTTCCCGCCATGACCACCAGAACCACAACGGCGATCCCATACTCCTTCTGGGCCAGGACTAGCCAGACAAAAAGCGGCACGCCCATAAAGCGCAGCACTGTCAGGGCGTTGGGGATGGTGAACACGCGGTCGTGGTCAGTCTGGGGGCGGCCGGGTCGCGCGCCAGCGCCGATGAACCTCAATCCGTCCCCCCCTTTCCTTAGAGCCCAGTGTGACGTGTTGTGTTGCTAGGGCTTCCGCAGCAGCCTGCGCAGGAGCACCACGAAGATCGTTGCTGAGGCTGCCAGGGCGGCAAGCGGCTTCCAGCGGAGGCCGGCGCCGTCCGTGGATCCGGAGAAGGAAGCGAACTTTTGGGTGGCCGCGGCCGCGCCGTGTTCAACGGCGGCTTTGCCCTCCCCTAGTTTTTCCTTGGCAGCGCCCAGCAGGAACATGGCCTGCGGCTTGATGTCGAGCTCTGTATCGAGTTCGTCGCGGACCTGGGCCAGATGGCGACGGCGCTGTTCCAGACGGCGGTGAAGCTCAGGCTCGGACGCGCGCGGGAATTCCTGCTTGTGCGCCGCGGCTTTGGCTTCCTTCTCGGCCTTGGCCTTCGCGGCAGCTTCGTCCTTGGCCGTCTTGGCGGCCTTGGCCTCCGGGCTGGCCGGATCGAGCAGCGCGGAGTTGAAGTCAGAGCCTTCCTTGGCGACGCCGAGATCGTGTTTGATCCCGCGGATGGTCTCTGCAGGCAGCAGGGGCATGGCCTGCTTGAATTTGCGGAGGCCGATCAGGGCACCGATGAGGGCGATGACCAGGAACAGGGCGCAGACGAGCAGCGCGGCCAGCCACGCCGGCATGATGGTGGCCAGGCCCATAATGGCGGCCACGATCAGGCCAACCACCAGGAATGCCACAAAAACAAGCGCAACGGCGAAGAAGGCGGCGGCGACGCCTACCTGGATGCCCTTGCGCTTGAGCTCGATCTTCGCGAAGGCGATTTCGTCGCTGAGTTGGCGAGGGGCCAGGCGAAAAAGTAGTTTCAGCGTCCTGGGCAGCGCGGTGATCCGCAGTCCCTGGCTGGTGCGCCCGGTGTGACGTCCGCTCATCGGTTCCCGCCTAACTTGTTGCGTAGTCTGCTGCCTGGTCGATTTGGCTTCCGTGTGCTGTGGGAGCCCGCGGCAGCACGGTCCCGCCCCCCAAAACTATCATTCAGGTTCAGGGCAAACTTCCGGGTTGGCCGCACGGCGCGCCTGGAACCCCCGGAAAGATGGAACTTCCGGGCCTAGGATTGATCTCCGTGACCATTCACTCGAATCCGGGCGATTCGCTGACCCGCCGCCGGAAACTGTTGTACATCCTCCTCCTCGGTGCCCTCACGGCGTTGGGTCCCTTCACGATCGACCTGTACCTGCCTGCCTTCCCGGCGCTGGAAGCGAGCCTGGGGGTCACCGAAGCCCAGGTCCAGCTGACCCTGGCCGGCACCACCGTGGGCTTTGCGCTCGGCCAGCTGGTGGTGGGCCCGTTCAGCGACAAGTTCGGCCGGCGGCTCCCGCTGATCCTGGCCACCGCCCTGCACATCGCCTCCTCCGTGGGAGCAGCCCTGTCCACCGACATCTCCACGCTGGGCCTCTTCCGCGTCCTCATGGGTGTGGGGGCTGCAGGCGGCGGCGTGGTGGCCATGGCAATGGTGCGGGACTTGTTCTCCGGCTATGCCATGGTCCGGATGTTCTCGCGCATGGCCCTGGTGAACGGACTGGCGCCGATCCTGGCCCCGGTGATCGGATCGCAGCTGCTCCTAGTGATGCCCTGGCCGGGTATCTTCGTGTTCCTGGCCGGCTACGGCACCCTGGTCATCATCGCGGCCCTCTTCCTGGTCCGCGAAACTTTGCCACCGGAGAAGCGTGGCCTGACCGGCATGACCGCCGGCCAGCGCTACAAGGTTCTCTTCACGGACCGGATCTTCGTGGGCCTGCTGGTGGTGGGCGGCATGAACTTCGCCGGCCTCTTCACCTACCTGTCCGCGTCGCCGTTCCTGTTCCAGGACATCTTCGGGTTCTCGCCGCAGGAATACGGCCTGCTGTTCGGCATCAATTCCCTGGGCATTGTGGCCGGCGTCCAGATCAGCTCCAGGCTCATCCGCACTGTCCCGCCGCAGTGGATCCTTGCCTGTTCCACAGCCTGGATGTTCCTTATGGCCCTGCTGATCGTGGTCTTGGACCAGGCTGGACTGGGGCTCTGGGGCGTGATGGTTCCGCTGTGGTTCTACATCATGGGCGCAGGCTTTACGTTTCCCTGCGTGCAGGTGCTTGCTTTGAGCAGCCACGGCGCACAGGCCGGGACGGCCGCGTCCCTCCTGGGTGCCGCGACCTTCCTGATGGCCGGCCTGGTTTCACCGGTGGTGGGGTGGCTGGGCATCACCAGCTCCACCCCCATGGGCGCCGTGCAGGCCGCGTGCATACTGCTGGCGATAGCGGGCCTCTGGCTGGTCGTCAGGCCGCGTACCGTGCCGTCGATCCACTGAATGCAATCGATCCATTGATGAAACGCATGAAGCGCAAGCCGCACCGCAACCCCCGGGGACTGTTCCTCGGGGCGGTGCTGGGCGCCGTCGCCGGTTACTTTCTTGGGCGCGTGTTCGGCAGTGGCGCCATTGGCATCATCCTCGGTGCGCTGGCAGGCGCTGCCCTGCTGTACCGGGTCAACCCGGGCCCCTGGAACCGCCCCTAGCTGCAGGGACCTGGCGCCAATTCCCGGCCTAGCTGAGGAGGGAGCCCACCCCTGCCGCCCGGGAGCATTCCCACGATAAAATAAACCCGTGCCCAGCTGGCAGTTCTCCGCGCCGCTTCCGGCCACATGGCAACGTTGCGACTCAGTCATATTGCCCATGTGGTGGGACCGTCTGTGTGCCCAAACCGGCCAGCAGTCCGCGGCCCTCTATGCTGCCGGACTCTTCACGGACGACCGACGGCGGCCCATCGCGCAGTGGTTCAACGCCGCCTTCAACGCCGCCCTCCTGGTGGCCCCGGAGACCTCGCCTGAGTGGCCCGTGCAGCGTTTCGGCATCTTCTACGCACCGCCGGGCTCCGGCTTCGCGCGGGTGCACTCAGCACCCCATGAGTGGCATCCGCGCGAGCCCCGCAAGTACCCCACTGAGCAGGACGCCTTCCACGCGGCCATTGCCGAAGCTGAGCGCTTCCTGCAGGTGGAAATGGACTTTGTCTGAAAGCAAAAGATCCCCGCCCTCACAGAGAGGACGGGGATCTTTTGTTGTTTGCTCCTCCTGCTGGACTTGAACCAGCAACCCTTCGATTAACAGTCGAATGCTCTGCCAATTGAGCTAAGGAGGAATGAAGCAGGTATGACCTTAGCAAAGGTTTCCCGGGAATGGGAAATCGGCAGCAGCGCAGCCCCAAATACCCTCCCCGGGTATAAAAAAATCCCCGTTCCGGAGACCCGGAACGGGGATTGTGCGCTCCTCCTGCTGGACTTGAACCAGCAACCCTTCGATTAACAGTCGAATGCTCTGCCAATTGAGCTAAGGAGGAATGAAGCGGCTACCAGCCTAGCAAAATCCCCGCAGGGAGTGAAATCGGCGCGTTTCAGGCGTCCGAGCGCAGCGCCCGGCGTTCCATTTCGAGCATCATCAGTTCCCGGTTGAGCCGCTGGAACGCCTCAGGATCCGCTGCCGGATCCAGCCGCTGCAGCTGGCCCATCTTGTCCGCCTTCACCCGCGTGATCTGGAGCTCGAACAGCCGCGACAGAATGTCCTTGCAGTACTTTTGGACGGCTTCGGCGGTGCTCGCGGGCAGCGGTACCACGGCAAGTTCGGACACCAGCGGACGCAGAGGTTCCGGGACTTCGTGCATCACCTGCTCCACCCAGCGCAGGGGCTCGCCGATCAGTCCGGGACCTGAGGCGCGCATGGCGTCGTGGACAGCCTGGAACGCCGGGGTGACGAAGCGTGCGGCCGCGAAGCGCTCCCAGATGCCGCCGCCCAGGAGGGCGGACTCCTGCAGCGCCACCTCCAGCGCCTGCCGCTCCATGGAGGCCACGGGGTCCCGGGGGTCGGGCCGCTGGTAGGAAGGAACAGCGCCCGACGTCGGCCCGGCAGCCACGCCGGGTCCGCCCGCCTGCGGCGTGAACACCGACGTGTGGGCACCGCCCGTGGCAGTCAGCCGTCCCTGGTCACCCCGCTTTACCGCGGCGCTGACCATGCGCAGGACTTCATTCGGGTCCGGCATGCCCAACCAGCCCGTGAGTGCTTGGCAGTAGCCCATTCGCGTGGAAGCGTCGCGAATGGCGGCCACTACTGGCACCGAGGCCTTCAGGCCCTGCACACGCCCTTCCACGGTGTCCAGATTGAACTGCTTCAGTGTGGTGCGGATGGCAAATTCGAACAAGGGCCGCCGTGACTGCACTAGGGCGTGCACGGCGGCGTCGCCCCTGCTTTGCCGCAGGTCGCAGGGGTCGGCGCCGGTAGGCTCCACGGCAACATAGGTCTGGGCGGTAAAGCGCTGGTCTTCCTCGAAGGCACGCAGTGCCGCCTTCTGCCCGGCGGCATCACCGTCAAAGGTGAAGATGACCTCTCCCCCGGTGCCGTCGTCGGACAGCAAGCGGCGGGCGATCTTAATGTGCTCGGTGCCGAACGCCGTGCCACAGGTGGCCACCGCCGTCGGGATTCCCGCGAGGTGGCAGGCCATCACGTCCGTGTATCCCTCCACCACCACGAGCTGGCGGTCTTTGGCGATACTGCGCTTGGCGAGGTCGATCCCGTAAAGCACCTGGGACTTCTTGTACAGCGTGGTTTCGGGCGTGTTGAGGTATTTGGGGCCCTGGTCGTCCTCATACAGCTTGCGAGCGCCGAAGCCGATGGTGTCGCCGGCGATGTCGCGGATGGGCCAGATGAGCCTGCCACGGAACCGGTCGTAGATGCCCCGGTTGCCTTCGGAGAACATCCCGGTCAGCTTGAGCTCCTGGTCCGTGAAGCCACGGCCGCGGAGGTGCTTCAGGAGCGCGTCCCAGCCCTGCGGCGCGTAGCCCACCCCGAACTGCTCCGAGGCGGCGCGGTCAAAGCCGCGGCCGAACAGGAAGTTCCGGCCTTCGGCGGCGCCGGGCGTCAGCAGTTGGGCGCGGAAGAACTCATCGGCGATTTTGTGGGCGTCCAGGAGGCGCTGGCGCTTGCCCACTTCCTCACGGCTGGGGCCGGTGCCGCCGTCTTCGTAGCGCAGTTCGTACCCGATGCGGGCGGCCAGCTTTTCCACTGCCTCATGGAATGAGGTGTGGTCCTGTTTCTGCACGAAGGCGATAACGTCCCCGTCTTCGCCGCACCCGAAGCAGTGGTACCTGCCCACCTGGGGGCGCACGGTGAACGACGGTGACCGCTCGTCGTGGAAGGGGCACAAGCCCTTGTAGGTTCCCAGCCCGGCACCCTTGAGCGTGACGTAGCCGTCAACCACTTCCTTGATGTCCGTGCGCTGGCGTACTTCGTCTATGTCTTCACGTTTGATCAGGCCAGCCACAGAGCCATCCTAGCCCGGGGGCACGGTCGCCATTCGCGTCGTACGGCGTTTGTCACCACAGCGACGGCAGGCTCCCCACGAGCCGCTCGTACATTGCCAGCGCCGAACCGTCTGTCAGCGACGCCACCTGGTCGATGACTACCCTGAGCCGTGCGCCGTCGTCGGGCGCGTCCCGCCAGTCGGCCGCGAACATCGGCTCCAGGTGGCGGTCCCCCGTGGCGTTCAGGGCGGTGACCAGCGCGTGCAGCACCTCGCGTTGGCGCTCGTAGATAGGCTGGCGGTGTTCGGTGGTCATTACAAACGTGGTGGCCAGGCCCTTCATCACCGCGATCTCCATGACGGTCTCGTCCGGGACCATGAGCTCGGCGCTGTACCGGGTGAGGTTTTCCGGGCCGTAGACGGTGCGGGTGGTCTCCAGGGCGCTCTGGCAGAACCGGCCGATCAGCTGGCTGGTCATGTTCTTCAGGGCGGCCATGGATTTGCGGCTGCCATCGGCCTCGCGGACCCAGACGTCGGTGGCTTCCAACCGGGCCAGGGCAGCGTCGATCGCGGCGGGGTCGTTGTGCGGGAGGTACCACTGCTTGGCGTAGCCCACCACACGGGCTCGGTGGTCCGGGTTGTCCATCCAGCGCAGCTGGAAATGCCCGGCCACGATCGCGTCCTCGACATCGTGCACGGAATACGAAATGTCGTCGGCCAGGTCCATGACCTGCGCCTCCAGGCACGAGCGGCGTTCCGGCGCACCCTCCCTGATCCAGTTGAAGATGGGCAGATCGTCCTCGTAGGCGCCGAACTTGCTGGTGCGCTGGCCGTGGATCACCGGCGCGTTCAGCGCGGACCAGGGGTACTTCGCCGCCGCATCCAGGCTGGCCCTCGTGAGGTTCAGGCCGGCCGGGCGCCCGTCGGTCGCCAGGACCTTGGGCTCCAGCCGGGTGAGGAGCCGGAGGGTCTGGGCATTGCCTTCGAAGCCGCCGATGGCATGTGCCACCTCGTTCAGGGCGGACTCGCCGTTGTGGCCGAACGGCGGGTGCCCCAGGTCATGGCTCAGGCAGGCGGTGTCCACCACATCAGGGTCACAGCCCAGGGCGCGCCCCAGTTCCCGGCCAACCTGGGCAACTTCGAGGCTGTGGGTCAGTCGGGTACGGACGAAGTCATCTGTATCCGGTGCCACCACCTGCGTTTTCGCGCCGAGGCGGCGCAGGGCCGAGGAGTGCAGCACCCGGGCGCGGTCCCGCTCAAAGTCGGAACGGTAGTTGTTTTTGGGCGGTTCCTCCACCCAGCGGGCGGAATCGTGGGCCTCGTAGCCGGGCAGGGCCTGTGCCGTAGTGCGCGTCTCAGCCACCGGAAACATCCACCTCCGCGGCCGAAATGTCCTGGGACTGAGCGGCGTTCAAGGCACGGGATTCCAGCCAGTCCTTGGGCAGGGCCGGCTTCTTGGGCGATCCTGCCCTCCCGCGCGGGCCTTCGGCATCCGCCCCGGGGTACGGCGAGTCAAGGTCCAGCTGGTCCAGGGTCTCGCGGAGGATTTCGAGGCTGGTCACCAGGGCCAGCCTGGTCCGCAGTTCGCCGCCCACCACGTAGCCCTTGAAGTACCAGGCGATGTGCTTGCGGATCTCGCGCAGGGCCTTGCCTTCATCGTCGAAGGTTTCGACCATCAGTTCGGCGTGCCGGTAGACGCTGTCGGCCACTTTGCGCACGTCCGGTGTGTAGCGTTTGTCGCTTCCTTCGAAGGCCGCCATGAGGTCACCGAACAGCCACGGGCGTCCCTGGCAGCCGCGGCCCACCACCACACCGTCCACGCCGGTTTCCCGGACCATGCGGACAGCGTCCTCCGCGGACCAGATATCGCCGTTGCCCAGGACGGGAATGTCCGGCAGGGCTTCGCGCAGGCGGGCGATCGCGGTCCAGTCCGCCTGGCCGGAGTAGAACTGCGCCGCGGTGCGGCCGTGAAGCGCGACGGCGGCCACCCCGGCATCGCGGGCGATCCGGCCGGCGTCGAGGTACGTCAGGTGGTCATCGTCGATGCCCTTGCGCATCTTGATGGTGAGCGGGACATTGCCCTTGGACGCTTCCTTGACAGCGGTCTGGACGATCGAGGTGAAGAGGTCGATCTTCCAGGGCAGGGCGGAGCCGCCGCCGCGCCGGGTCACTTTGGGAACGGGGCAGCCGAAGTTCAGGTCAATGTGGTCCGCACGGTCCTCTTCGACAAGCATGCGCACTGCCTGGCCCACCGTAACGGGGTCCACACCGTACAGCTGGACGGAGCGGACTTTTTCGTCGTCATCGTGCGAGATGATGCGCAGTGATTCGGGTGTGCGTTCAACGAGGGCACGCGAGGTGACCATCTCCGCCACGTATAGGCCGCCGCCGTATTCACGGCACAAACGACGAAAGGCAGAGTTGGTGATGCCTGCCATCGGAGCCAGGATCACGGGGGTGTCCACCGTGATGGAGCCCAGCTTCAGGGGCGGGAGTTCCAGCTTGGGGGCGGGAGGCGTTGCGGTAACAGTCACTTGTCCATTGTCGCAAAGACGGGCAAATCGGCGGGCCACGCCCTTTTGGAACTGTCTGGAAGCGCCGGGCGGCCAGCCGCCGTTCAGCCGCGGTCTGCCCGGCGCCCCCTCCGCGTGGTGGCGGGATCGGCGGAATGTTCCGTGGACTGCCGCGACCGCCGCTCAAAGGCGGCCGCTGCGAGCGCGCCGGTATCGCCGACGTCGTCCGCGTTGACGGAGGCGCCACCCGAGGTACCGTCGGGGCGGCGGCGATCTTCTTCGTCCGGGACGCCGATGACCGGCTGCCCCGGCGCCCGGACGCCGGTGGCCTTGACCACCAGCACGGCGATCAGGGTGGTCACCGGGATGGCGAGGACCAGGCCAATGGAGCCGACGAGCGTGCGGATGACTTCCTCGGAAAGCTCCGCGCTGGTCAGGGTGTCCCCCAGCGGCCGGTTGTACAGCATCACAATGATCAGGATGGGCAGGGCTGCGCCGGCGTAGGCGAACGCGATGGTGTAGACCGTGGAGGCGATGTGGTCTCGGCCGATCCGCATGGCGGAGGTGAAGAGCTTGCGGGCGCTGGTGCCGGGAGCCAACTCGTAGAGTTCCCAGACGGCGGACGACTGCGTGATGGTGACGTCGTTCAGGACACCGAGCCCCGAGATGATCAGGCCGCACAGTATCACCCCGGAAATGGAGATGTTGGCCGAGGTATTGATGAGGGTGGTGGCGTCATGGCTGCCCACCCCGGCCAGGTTGGCGGCGTCGGTGGCCCAGGCCGCCAGCAGCGCCGTGATGGCCAGGCCGAACATGGTGCCCAGCAGCGCCGTGGACGTACGCGCGGAGAAGCCGTGCGCAAAATACAGGACGCCGATCATGATCACCGTTGACCCCACCAGCGCCAGCAGCAGCGGAGGTTTTCCCTCCACCAGCCCGGGCAGCATAAAGCTTGCAAGGACGAAATACGCGCCCACCAGGCCCAGGAGTGCCCGGAGTCCACGCCAGCGCGCCACCGCGATGACCACCAGGGCGTAGAGGAGCGCCAGCATCACGATGGGCAGGGTCCGGACGAAGTCAACGAAGATGTACGCCGGGGACCCCTGCGACGCCGCGGCGCCCTGGGCGTTGGAAAGGTTCAGGTACCTGATTTGGTCGCCCGGCTTGACGCCGTGTGATTGTGCCACATCCGGATTGATCACTACTTTGACGGGGCTGCCGCCCTGGTCCGGTTCCGTAAAGGCAAACATGCACTCGGAGCCGGCGGGGGCGGGCTGGCCGCTGGTGTCTGGGGATTGGCCGGCGGCTGTGGAGCCCTGCACGCAGCTTTCTTCGACGACGCTCTGGATCTTGCCGGTATCGAACGTGACGCCGGGCGCGGCCGAATAGGGGCTGGCGAGGGAGATCCCGTCCTTGGACCCGGACGGCCACAGCATGGCCATGCCCGCCAGGGTCAGGAGCGTCAGCGGCACCAGCACGGCGGCCAAAATGCGGTTCGCCTTCCGCCGGGCAGCAATCGCCTGGGCCGTCGGCTCCGAATGATCTGTTGAAACGTGGGTGTGGCCGGAGCCCATCAGCAGTTGAACCTCATACCTTGAACTCTACGTCCGGCGCCTTAGGGTTGGTAAATGGCAGCAACCGGGAGGAACCACGCGTGACGGACCGCAGGACTGAATTCCACACCAACGAACCTGCAGCGAGGCGGGAGGCGGCGCTCACTGTGCTGGCGGCCTCCGGAACAACGCGGGGCGTGGCACTGGTCCTGCACGGGGGCAAGGCCCACAGCTATGAGCCCGTGGAGGCCCGCCATCTGAGCCCGCTGCGCATGGTCACGTTCGCCCGCCACCTACACCGCGCCGGGAAGGACCACGGGCTGGCGGTGTGGTCCCTGCGGAACAGCGTGCGTGGCTGGAATGGGCCGGACAGGTCCGCGCTTCAGGATGCCCGCTGGGCGCTCCAACAAATCAGTGCGCAGCACCCTGGAGTTCCCGTGTATCTGGTGGGGCACTCCATGGGCGGCCTCACCGCAGTGAGTGCCGCGGACGATCCGCAGGTGGACGCCGTGGTGGCACTGGCCCCTTGGCTCAGCCCGGAGACGCGCGCCACACCGCTCACCGGACGCAAGGTCCTGATTGTCCACGGCACGCGAGACCACATGACCAGCCCGTCCCAGTCCGTGACGTTCGCGCGCCGCGCCACTGGTGCGGCAGCGTCCATGCAGTATGTTTCGCTGCGCGGTGCCGGGCATTTTATGTTCCGCCGCGGCCGGCTGTGGCACGCGTTGGCCACAGGATTCGTTATGAAGGCTTTCGCCGAGCGATCCGGGTTCACGCACCAGGCCTCGCGCACGCTGGCTGAGCTGGTGCCCGGGTCTTCCGCTGAGATGACCCTGTGAGCCCGTTTCCCTGGCCGGCGTTCGCGGCGTCGCTCCCCTGGACAGCACTGGCCGTCGTGGCGGTCCTGGCGCTGACGTTTGGTGTGGCCGTCCGGCAGGGCCGGCACTCGGTGATGGACGTCGCCTGGGGCCCAGGCTTCGTCGCGGTGGCCGCGGTGGCCTGGTTCCTGTCAGCCGGATCGGGCGATGACACCCGCCGGGTCTTGTTGCTTCTCCTGACGGCCATATGGGGATTGCGGCTCGGAGTCCATATTGGCTGGCGGGCGCGCGACGGACACGAAGACCCGCGCTACAAACTCCTGCTGGACCCGGCGCCCGGATCCAGGAACGCCTATGCGCTCCGCCGTGTCTACCTGCCGCAGGGCGTGGTCATGTTCTTTGTGTCCCTGACGCTGCAGGTGGGGATGTTCGCCACCGGCGCTGTGGGATGGGTGGCCGTGCTCGGCATCCTGCTGTGGGTCACGGGCTTTGTGTTTGAGACCGTGGGCGACTGGCAACTGGCCCGGTTCAAGAAGGATCCGTCCCGCCGCGGCACGGTGCTCGATACGGGTTTGTGGCGGTACACCCGGCATCCCAACTATTTCGGCGACGCGGCTATCTGGACGGGGCTATTCCTTATCGCCGCAGACTCCTGGCCGGGCGTCCTGACCATCCTGTCACCGGCACTGATGGTGTGGACGCTGGCCGGGAAGACCGGGAAGCCCCTGACGGAAAAGGCGATGTCCGGGCGGCCCGGCTACCGCGAATATGTTGAAGCAACCAGCGGCTTCATCCCGTGGCCGCCCAAACGCCAGTGACCTCCCCCAAAACTGGGTGGCGCTAAGTGTCGTATTGGGGGTCCAAAACGACACTTAGCTACACCTAATTGGGGATGAGGTGTCAGTCCGAGACAACCAGCGTGTCGGCGCCGGCCTGGCGCGCTGTGCCGGATTCCAGCAGAGGCTCGACGGCGGCGCGCAGCGCTGTCATCGAATCGTCCAGTTCCAGCATGACCGGGTGCTGGTACGCGAGGAGCGAGAGCAGGTCACGGACCGCGGCCGCGGCGTCGTCGGCCTCCAGAGCGGGTTCGTGGCCCACAAAAACATCCGTGGCCTTCGCGCCCTGGGCCGACGCGTCCGCCGTCGGGTCCTGTGCTGCCTCCGCATAGCTCACTGCAAACGCGCGGATCCGGCCCTTCTTGCTGGGGGAAACCCCGGCGCCAAAGGCGGATCCGGGCTCTGCACGCAGCACAAGCGCACCGTGGGCGCCGGTGAGATCATCCAGGAACAGCTTCTGCACCTGCCCCACCGACAGCACGCCCGGCGAATCCCAGCCGTGGATGGACGTGTAGTACCGCCCCACGACGTCGGTCAGCTCGACGGAGCCGGTGGCGAGGTCCATCACGATGTCGGAACCGGCGTTTTCATCGTTGGCCGGCCCGCCGCCGTCGTTCTTCGCGGGGAACACGGGCAGCTTCAGGGCGCCCGGCTCCACCACCACCAGCCGGGAACGCTGGATGGGCGCGAGCCCGAACGCCTCGGCGAACGCGGCGCCGGGAGTGCCCGGCTGCACCTTCGCGCGGAGCCTGGTAACGCCCGACGGCGCCTGCTCGGCTTCGCGGCGCAGCATGGTCAGGAGCGTGGCACCGATGCCGGCGCGGCGGTGATCGCGCGCCACCTCGATGTAGGTCCACTGCCGCTCCGGATGCAGCGAGGCCTCGTAGACCACGCCCGCTGCCACCGGAATGCCGACGCCGTCAATGACGTCCTCGGCCACGATGCAGCGCCGCCACAGGGTGCCGTCCGTGCCGGCCGAGGAGACGGTCAGGGCACCGCGGAACTGCCGGGCCTGTTCGGTCTCCGGGCCGCCCCAGATTTCCAGCAGCGTCAGGTCATCGCCCTCACGCCATTCGCGGTATTCGATGGCCATCTCAGGCGCCTATCAGGCGGGCGGCCAGGTAGCCTTCCACCTTGTCCAGCGAGACGCGTTCCTGGCTCATGGTGTCGCGTTCACGGATGGTCACGGCCTGGTCCTCGAGGGTGTCGAAGTCCACGGTGATGCAGAACGGAGTGCCGATCTCATCCTGGCGGCGGTAGCGGCGGCCGATCGCGCCGGCGTCGTCGAAGTCGATGTTCCAGTTCTTGCGCAGCTGCGCGCCCAGGTCCTTGGCCTTCGGCGAGAGGTCCTCGTTGCGGCTCAGCGGCAGCACCGCAGCCTTGACGGGAGCCAGGCGCGGGTCAAGGCGCAGGACGGTACGGACGTCGACGCCGCCCTTGGCGTTGGGTGCCTCGTCTTCGGTGTACGCATCGACCAGGAACGCCATGAAGGAACGGGTCAGGCCGGCAGCCGGCTCGATCACGTACGGGGTGTAGCGCTCGTTGGTGGCCTGGTTGAAGTAGCTCAGGTCCTGGCCGGAAGCCTTGGAGTGCGTGGAAAGGTCGAAGTCGGTGCGGTTGGCGATGCCTTCGAGCTCGCCCCATTCGGAGCCCTGGAAGCCGAAACGGTATTCGATGTCCGTGGTGCCCTTGGAGTAGTGGCTCAGCTTTTCCAGCGGGTGTTCGAAGAAGCGCAGGTTCTCTTCCCGGATGCCCAGGCCGGTGTACCAGGACATGCGCTCTTTCATCCAGTACTGGTGCCACTCTTCGTCCGTGCCGGGCTCAACGAAGAACTCCATTTCCATCTGCTCGAACTCACGGGTGCGGAAGATGAAGTTGCCGGGTGTGATCTCGTTGCGGAAGGACTTGCCGATCTGGCCGATGCCGAACGGCGGCTTCTTGCGGGACGTGGTGAGTACGTTGCTGAAGTTCACAAAAATGCCCTGGGCCGTTTCCGGGCGCAGGTAGTGCATGCCTTCCTCGCTGGCCACCGGGCCGAGGAACGTCTTGAGCAGGCCGGAGAATTCCTGGGGTTCGGTCCATTCGCCGCGGGTACCGCAGTTGACGCAGGCAATGTCCTTCAGGCCGTTCTCGGCGGGGCGGCCCTTCTTTTCCTCGTACTCTTCCTCGAGGTGGTCAGCACGGTAGCGCTTGTGGCAGGAAAGGCATTCAACGAGCGGGTCGGAGAAGACGTCGACGTGGCCGGAGGCTTCCCATACCTGGCGGGGCAGGATGACGGAGGAATCCAGGCCCACCACGTCCTCGCGGCCGCGGACCATGGACTGCCACCACTGGCGCTTGATGTTTTCCTTCAGCTCGGCGCCGAGGGGTCCGTAGTCCCAGGCAGAGCGGGAGCCTCCGTAGATTTCACCGGCCTGGAACACAAAACCCCTTCGCTTGGAAAGGGAAATGACCTGGTCGAGTACGGATTTTGCTGCCATGGTGGACTCCAATTTCTACAGGGCCGCTGGGTGCGGTCCGCGGGTATCTGACCCCGCTGCACGTGGGTGCATCACCGCTGGGTGCGGGCGGGGCGGGCGAAGGAACAGGATGCAGAGAACTGCGTGTCCTAGCCTACCGGCCGCTGCCTCCGGAAGGCGCCCCGCGGCCACGGCAGTGTGGCCAGGATGATGGCGGCCAGCGTCAGCAGTGTGCCCAGGACGGTGGCCGGGGCCACGATGCTTCCCGGGGCCGGCACCAGAAGGTCCAGTCCCAGGGAGCCAAGGAGCTGTCCGGCGATCATGCCGAGCCCGGTCACCAGCACTCCCAGGCTGCGGACCAGCAGCGCACCCAGGCCGATGAACACGCAGCCCATGGGCCCGCCCAGGTAGTACCACCACTCGGCTGGCAACGGATTGCCCGGCCCAACAACGGCCACCTTGATGGCCAAGGCAATCCACAGGAACACCGAGCCGGCGACGAAGTTCACCAGCGTGGCGGCAATCGGCGAACCGTAGTGGACCGTTGCCGTCCCGTTCATGGCCTGTTGGAAACTCATCAGGAAGCCGGCCAGGACAGGGAGGATCAACGGAAGAGCCACGGCCTCCAGCCCACCTGCTCCCTCCGCAGGAGCGCCCGGGGAGCCCGGCGAGCCGGCCAGTCGCGGCGAAACCGCCCATGCGACGGCGGCAACCGTCAGCACGCACCCGATGACCCGCATGGGAGTCACAGCCCGCTTGCCGGCAGGCCCGATGCCCAGCCGGTCCACCAGCAGGCCGCTCAGCGTCTGCCCGGTCACGGCGGCGACGGTAAACAGTGCCACGCCCAGGATGCCCACGGTGAAGGACTGCGCGAAGACAAATAGGGCACCGATTCCACCGGCCAGCACGTACGCGGGCGGGAACGCCCGCGTCCGGACCGCCGGCAGGATCCTGGCGAGACCGGCGCGGCCGCTGGGCAGGATCAGGGAGATCAGGATCATCACCACCAGGCCGGCGCTGAAGCCCACCACGGCCGCGGCAATGCCGTCGTTGAGCCGGACGCCGAGGGCGCCGTTGATCCGGCCCTGGACGGGAATGGCCAGTCCCGCGCCGACGGCCAGCGGGAGCCCCGCGAACCGCGGCAGGCGTGGGGTGTGGGTCATTGGATTCACCTTACGTCAGGCATCATTACTTGTATGAGCAACCAGGACATTCAAGAGATCCCCATCCGCGACAGCATGATCCGTCTTGGCCAGCTCCTGAAGCTCGCCAGCCTGGTAGAAGACGGCGTGGAAGCCGCTGAGCTGATCAAGAACGGACTCGTCAAGGTCAACGGCGCGATCGACGACCGCCGCGGGCGCCAGCTGCACAACGGCGACACCGTCACCGTCAACGGGCAGACCGTGCAGGTCGTGGCCCCGGAAGCGTGATTTGGCAGGCGTCACTCGGCGAGTACAACATAGGCGGCCGGCGGCACTGTGCCGCCGGTCGCCGTCGTACGTTTATTTGTTCAGCACCTCGTGCGTCAGGAACTCGGAGACGTGCCCGATTTCCTGCTGGTTGATGCCGTGCCACATGCCTGTGTAGAGCACCTTGGTGAGCTTGACGTGCCCACGCACCCAGCCCATGGTGTAGTCGATCCTGTCGGGGGTGATCACGGGGTCCTGCTGGTCCCGGCCCCAGAAGAGCGGCACTGTGCCGTCCAGTTCGCCGTCCTTGAAGGTGGGGTCCCCGTCCGCGTTGACCACAAAGCCGGAAAGCCCGACGACGGCGGCATAGTCAGCGGGGCGCTGCCGGAGCAGCGTGGTGGCCATCGCCATTCCCATGGAAAAGCCGAGCAGCGTCACCGTCGGGTGGTCGGCTTTGACGGTGTCGATCCAGTCCTGCACGTAACCGGCTGCAGCCTTGACGGCGTCGAGCGTGTATTCGATGGAGGCCGTCAGGGGGAACCACATAAAGCCCGGGCCCGTGGCCAGTGGCGCCCGGAGTGAGGCAACAACAAAGTCTTCGGGAAGCATATCCGCCAGGCTCAGGAGGTCCTGTTCGTTGGCGCCGTAGCCGTGCAGCAGTACCAGCAGCGGCTTTCCGGAGCGCTGGTCCTCCGGCCGGGACCACAGAACAACAGGGGCGGGAAATACTTGGGCGTCAGTCATGGTTCCATTCTGACAGTTACCCGGCGGTAGCTACCTACGGTGGCGTAGCTTGAGAGGGAGGAGGCAGGATAGGACCGTGAATGACGCAAGAGCTATGCAGAGCCCGCCCACAGCCACGGCAGCCCACCCCTGGGGCCGCTATGTAGCGATGGGAGATTCGTTCACCGAGGGCATCGGCGACCCGGAACCAACGAGTCCCGGCGGCTTCCGCGGCTGGGCGGACCGCGTGGCCGAGGAACTGGGCCGGGGCCAGGCGGACTTCGCTTATGCCAACCTTGCCGTCCGCGGCCGGCTCCTGCAGCAGATCGTGGACCAGCAGCTCGCTCCGTGCCTGGCGCTCAAGCCGGACCTCATAACCCTTTCCGCCGGCGGCAACGATCTCATCAGGCCCGGCGGAGACCCCGATGCCCTCGCCGAAAAACTTGATTCGGTGGTCCAGATCCTGGCCATGGGCGGCGCCACCGTGGTGCTGTTCAACGGTCCGGACACCGGATCTTCGGTCCTGGGACGGATCCGTAGCAAGGTGGCGATCTACAACGAGAACCTGCGCACCGTGGCCGCCCGCCACGATGCCATCATCGCCGACATGTGGTCGCTCAAGCAGCTGAATGATCCGCAGATGTGGGACGAGGACCGCTTGCATTTTTCGCCGTTGGGACACCACACCATCGCCGCCATGGTGCTGGAATCGCTTAACGTGAACCACACTCTCGAGCCGCTCCTGCCCAAGCCGGTGCCCGCCCGCACGTGGCGGGCGGCCCGCTCCGAAGACCTGGTGTGGGCCCGCGAGTACTTTGTCCCCTGGGCGGTGCGGCGGTTGCGCCACCGCTCCTCAGGCGACGGAATCACCGCAAAACGCCCGACGCCGGGCCCTGTGTTCGGCCCGGGTGTTCCGTTGGGTTCCGGTGAGGGGCCGCTGGGCACCACCAACGCCCGGCGCTAGCGGCGGGCCGCCGTGACCCAAGGACAGCTCACGCGGACAGGCACGGATCCTGATGAGGTGGTGCGGCGGCGGCTTCACGCCCAACGGCTGCGCGGTCCCGGCCTGGGCTCCCCGGCGGACGCCGTCCGGCACCTGCTGGCTGTCCAGGCGCAGGAGTTCCCCTACGCCCGCTGGAGCCCGGCGCAACGGACCGACGGTCTTGGAGCTGCCTCCGAGGCCCCGCCTGATCGTGCACCTGCCGCCGCTCACGTGCCCACTGCCATGGACGTGGAGCAGGCGGTGTCAGATGGGCGCATCCTGCGCACCCATATCCTGCGGCCCACCTGGCATTTTGTGCACCGGGAGGATCTTCGCTGGCTGACGGCCTTGTCCGCGCCGCGGCTTCACCAGGGCAACGGGGGCATGTACCGGCGGACGGGGATTGATGCGGCCGCCGCTGACCGGAGCGGGCAGGTCCTGGCCGAAGCCGTCCGGGCGGGCACCACCTGACCCGGGAACAGCCTCAGCGAGCTGGTCCGGCGCTACTTCACCAGCCGTGGCCCGGCCATGGTCAAGGACTGCGCCGATTGGTCCGGGCTCACCATGTCCGACGTGCGGCTCGGCCTTCAACAGTCCCTGGCGGCAGCTCCCGAAACGCTGGCAACGTCGGTGATTGACGGCGTCGTGCATTATTTCGACGCCGGTACGGACGGCAGCAATGCCACGTCTGCCGCCGGGCCTCGGATCGACTTGATCCAGTGCTACGACGAATACGTGATGGGCTATTCAGCAACACGGCACTATCTGGGTGGCAGCGCTCCGGCGTTCCCGGCAGGACGCCGTGGACCGGCATGGGGCCTTCCTGGGGATCCCGGCCGTGCGAGTGGGCTCCGGGGTTAAGCTGGAAGGACACATATGAGAGGCGCTACACCGTGAACAGCTTGTTTTTCTGGATCATCATTCTGTCGTTCGTGATACCGATGGCGATGCGGATGTACCGGAAATCCGTCAACAAACGGAACCAGGAGCAGAGCTTTACCGGACGCTACCCCGAGCAGTTTCCAGGCGGCGCGCAGTACCCGGGGAGCGAACAGTACCCCGGACCGCAGAACAAACAGCCCCGTGACGGCTACACGCAGCAGGATTACATGAGTGGCGGCTTCCGCCAGATCATGAGCCCGCAGCCCCTGCCGCCGAGCCAGCCGCTGCCACCCATGCAGCCGATTCCTTCTGCAGACCAGCAGTTCCCGCCGTACGGTCAGCCGCAACCCAACGGTCAGCCGGTGCCGGATCAGCGCGCGGAAGCACCGCAGCAGCCTGCCGCCCCCGCCATTCCCCTGCCGCCGTCGGGCCCGCAGGGATACCGTGCCCGGAAACTGGCCGAACTTGACCAGCAGTACAGCAACGGTGAGCTGGCCATGGAGGATTACATGAAGCGCCGCTCCGACATCATGAACGGCTGATCTCCTAACAGCGCGAACGGACACTTGTGGCCCCGACTCCGAGGGCTCAAGTGTCCTCTCGCACTTAAAGGCAGGGCCTCAAGTGTCCCCTCGCGCTTAGACCAGGAACGTGTTCCGGAGCTGGGCGCCGAGCTGGCCGATCTCGGTCAGGAAGCCGTCGTGGCCGATCGGAGCCTCAATGACGTGGACGTCCACGTCGCCCGGGAGCGCGTCAGCCAGCTCACGGGACTGGGACGGGAAGTACAGCCGGTCACTGTCCACTGCGGCCACGAAGAACCTGGCGGTGGCCCGGCCCAAGGCCGCGTTCAGGGAACCCCGCCCGCGGCAGACGTCGTGGCTCATCAGGGCGTCGGTGATGGCGATGTAGCTGTTGGCATCAAAGCGCCGCACCAGCTTTTTGCCCTGGTGGTCCAGGTAGCTTTCTACCTGGTAGCGCCCCCGTTCCGCCAACGCTGCCGCCTGGAACGGCGATTCCGGGTGCTGGGCCGACCGTCCGAAGCGCCCATCGAATTCCTCTGCGGAGCGGTAGGTGATATGCGCAATGCGCCGTGCCAGGGCCAGGCCGTCCTCGGGCAGCGGACCGCCGTAGTAGTCGCCGTCGTTGAAATTGGTGTCCTGGCGGATGGCCAGCGTCTGCGCCTGGGCGAACGCAATCTGCTCGGCCGTGCTGGCGGCACCGATCGCGATAACGGCGCAACGCTGAACCCGTTCGGGGTAGGTGACCGCCCACTCCAGGGCCCGCGCGCCGCCCATGGAGCCGCCCAGCACGGCATACCAGTTCGGAATGCCCAGCTGGTCGGCCAGCCTGGCCTCAGCCGCCGTTGTGTCGCGCAGTGTCACCAAAGGAAAGCGGGACCCCCACGGGTTGCCGTCCGGGGCAGCCGAGGACGGTCCGGTGGAGCCGTAGCAGCCGCCCACAATGTTGATGGAGACCACATAGAACCGGTCCGTGTCCACCGGCGCACCGGGTCCGGCCAGCTGTTCCCACCAGCCGGGCTCGTCACTGTCGCCCCGCGTCACATGGGTACTTCCGGTCAGGGCGTGCTCAATCAGGACGGCGTTAGAGCCGTCCGCGTTGAGAGTGCCCCACGTTTCATAGCCGAGCGTGACCTCCGGGAGGTAACCGCCGGCCTCAAGCTCGAGGCCACCGATGCTGGCGTAACGGACCACACCGTTCCCGGGGACTGCGGTTCGGGAAATCGTAATCGTCATGGAAAGGACCTTTTCTACGCACTTGCCCACCGTCAATTGACCGGCAGGCCAGGTCCTCACCCGGGGCACCCCGCCGCGAAAGAGGGTTGCCGGCCAGCAAGCCGGGGCTGTCGCTGGCACTCATGACCTGCTTCGAGTGTACGAACAGCCCCGGACTATTGCTAAGCGTGTGACTGGGTGTGACTTTGCGGGGTCCCTACCGCCCCTGGCCTGCCGCGTCTTTGTTAGGCTCCGCTGCGCCTCTTGGCCGCCCGGAAGCCGGCTTCGAGGTCGGCCAGGATGTCATCGATGTGTTCGATGCCCAAGGTCAGACGGACGAGTCCCGGAGTGACCCCGGCGATGGCCTGCTGCGCGGGTGAAAGCTGGCTGTGCGTGGTTGGTGCCGGGTGGATCACCAGTGAACGGACGTCCCCGATGTTGGCCACATGGGAGTGCAGCTCCAGGGCATCCACGAAGCGCTTCCCGGCCTCTGCGCCGCCGGCCAAGTTGAACGCGACCACCGCGCCGGTGCCTTCGGGGCCGTATTTGCGGCCGCGCTCGTACCAAGGGCTGGAGGCCAGCCCTGCATAGGCGACGGATTCGACGTCGTCCCTTGCCTCAAGCCACTCCGCGACGTCCATCGCATTGGCCACGTGGCGCTCCACCCGCAGCTCAACGTCCCCAGGCCCTGGGCGATGAGGAAGGTTGAAGGGTGACACTGCCGAGCCGAGGTCGCGCAGCAGCTGGACGCGGGCCTTCAGGATGTAGGACAGATTGGCGCCGAGGGCTCCGCCGGCCCCAAGGTCACGGGCGTAGCGTGGAGACGGTGTTGTCCACAACGAGGGGCACACCGGCGTCGTGGGCGGTCCGGGACACACCCTCGATGTCCAGCACGTCCTGGCGGGGGTTGGAGACCACTTCGGCGAAGAAGAGCTTGGTATTGGGCTGGACGGCATCGCGCCAATGGTCCAGGTTGTCCGGGTCAGCCACAAACGTGACGGAGATGCCGAACTTTCTTAAGGGTGTGCGCCAAGAGGTTATACGTCCCGCCGTACAGGCTGGGGCTGGCCACGACGTGGTCACCGGCCTCGGCAGCGTTCAGGATGGCAAAGGTTTCAGCGGCCTGTCCCGAGCTCAGCAGCAGTGCAGCGAGCCCGCCCTCCAGGCTGGCAATACTCGAAAGAGGTCATCTGGTAAATCGGAAGCGCCCGTGCGCCGGTGGCGCTGTCCGGTTCCTGGCCAGCGTGGATCTGGCGGGTTTCGAAAGACCATCCGTTCGACGTTCGATGCTCCTTGACGTGGCGTGGCACTGCTCGGTTGCGTTCAGTCTAGGAAGACATCCCTGACGGAAACAGGATTATGACGAACGTGGTCACCCGGCCGCTCCTTCTCCTGCTTCCCGGCGGAATGTCCACTCGTGACGCAACAGAATCCGGTAAGGCTGCCCTTAGCTGAGAGCCGGATCACAAAGTGCCAAGATGATGGCATGCGCATGGATCACGTCTCTTACGCCTGTGAACAAGATGGCCTCGTTGCCACCACCGAACGTATTTCGTCCGCCCTCGGCGTTGAAGCCGTGAAGGGTGGAGTGCACCCCCGGTTTGGAACCCGGAACATGATCATTCCCCTCGCCGGCCACAAATACCTGGAAGTCGTGGAGGTCCTGAACCACCCGGCATCGGACAAGGCTCCCTTCGGGCAGGCTGTCCGGGCGCGGTCCGAAGCCGGCGGCGGTTGGATGGGCTGGTGCGTCGAAGTGGACGACCTCGCTCCGTTCGAAGACCGCCTGGGCCGTGCTGCCGTCAACGGCAACCGCAAGTTCCCGGACGGCCGCGAGCTGGTCTGGAAGCAGATCGGCATCCTGGGCCTGATCGCGGACCCGCAGGTCCCGTACATGCTCAAGTGGGAGGGCGACCCCGCTCTGCACCCGTCCAACGCCTATGAGAGCAACGTCAAGATGAGCTGCCTGACCATAGCCGGTTCCGCCGCACGCGTGACGGAATGGCTGGGCGAACCCGTCGAGAAGCCGCTGGAGGATGTGGCCGTTGACTGGGTGGCTCCGCATGGAACCCCCGGCATCCTGTCAGTGACCTTCGAAACCGCTACGGGCGCAGTCACCATCTGATTGCACATTCAATAGCTTCGGCCGCCATCAGCGGGTGCCAATGATGCCACCCACCGATGGCGGCCGAATCCTTTAAGCCGGACCGGCTTATGTGCACGTGACCTGCACGGGAACCGCGGCTCTCCTACCCCAGGCCCACCGCCCGGCCGAAGAGGCTGAACCCAACGAAGGCCACGATGTCCAGCAGCGCATGCGCGATGACCAGAGGCATAACCCGCTTGGTCCTGGTGTAGAGCCAGGCGAACACCACACCCATCACGGCGTTGCCGATGAACGGTCCGAATCCCTGGTACAGGTGGTAGCTGCCGCGAAGCATGGAGCTGGTGAAGATGGCCAGAGGCACGCTCCAGCCGAACTTGCCGAAGCGGTCCAGGAGATAGCCCACCACGATGACCTCCTCCACCACGGCGTGCCGCAGCGCGGACAGAATCAGGACGGGCACGGTCCACCAGTACGAGTCGAGTGCGCTGGGGATGATGGCGGTGGTGATGCCCAGGGCACGTCCCGCGGCGTAGAGGCCCAGCGACGGGATCCCGATCAGCGCCGCGAGGCCGAGTCCCTGCAGCAGGTCGCGGCCCGGCCTCGCGAAGTTGAAGCCCAGCTTCCGAAAGGCCGAACTGGCCTGGCTGCCCACGCCGGTGCCGGACTGCCGCTGGTCCGTGAGGAAGTAGATGACCAGCAGCACGGGCACCAGGGCGAAAATGATGTCCAGCAGCTGGTAGGTCAGGTCGAAGTATTCACGCGTGCTCTGTGACCGGTTCAGCGTGGACGTGCCTTCGGCCAGCGGTGCACGCGTCACCTTGTCGAGCAGCTGCACCACCGAGTAGACGGCGGACTGTCCCAAGGAAAGACCCAGCACAATCCAGACTTCGATCCGCAGCCGACGGCGCGAGGGAACCAACATGGTTCCATCTTGCCTGTAGTTTCTGGATCTTCGCTGATTACTGGCGGCCCGGCCCCTGGACGGGGCCCTGCACCCGCGGCGGCACTTATGCTTGGGTATGAGCGCGCCAGGGAAAATCTTTATGATCCGGCACGGCCAGTCCGCGGCCAATGTCGATACGTCCATCTACAACAGGGTCCCGGACTACCGGATTCCGCTGACTGCCCAGGGCCTGGCGCAGGCCACGGCAGCCGGGGAACGGATCCGCCGCGAGCTGGACGGTCGGCAGGTCTGCGTTTATGTATCGCCGTACCTCCGGGCGCACCAGACGCTGGAGGCACTCAACCTTGGCAACCACACCGAACGGGTGATCGAAGAACCGCGCCTCCGTGAGCAGGACTGGGCCAATTTCCAGATCACCGGCGACATCGAGGACCAGAAGGAACTCCGCAACGCCTACGGCCATTTCTTCTACCGGTTCCGGGAGGGCGAATCCGGCTCCGACGTCTACGACCGGATCTCCTCGTTCATGGAGACGCTGTACCGCCACTGGTCCAAGCCGGACTACGCCCCCAACACCTTGCTGGTGACCCACGGACTCACCATGCGCCTGTTCTGCATGCGCTGGTTCCACTGGTCGGTGGAGTATTTCGAATCACTCAACAATCCGGACAATGCCGCGGTGCGGACGCTTCTGCGCACCGACCTGGGCAAGTACGAACTCGATATTCCGTTCAGCCAATGGGTGGACCGCCGGGTGGACGAGACCGTCTTGGATGCGCCGCCGGTCATCTTCTAGGGGTTGTTGCCGGTCGCTTAGTGCGGGGCCACGATCACTTCGGTGCCATTGGCTTCGAACGCGGCTTTGTCCTCGGCGGAGATACCGGAGTCGGTGATCAGGCGGTTGAACGCGTAGCCGTCCATGGTGGCAAAGGCCCTGACGCCCACCTTGGAGGAGTCGGCCAGGACATAGGAAACCCGGGCCCGGCTGGCCAGCAGGGCATTCACGGACGCTTCACCCTCCCCCGTGTTCGTTGGGCCCACCTCGGGGTCGATGCCATTCACGCCAATGAAGGCGATGTCCATGACCACCTTCTGCATGATGATGTCGGTGTACGGGCCCACCAGTTCGTAGGAGCGGGGGTTCAGGATGCCGCCGGTCACCATGACCTTGATGTTGGGGCGGACAGCCAACTGCGCAGCGATGTTGATGGCGTTCGTAACCACCGTCAGGGTGGGCTGGTTGGCGGGAGCATTGAGGTCCTCCCGCGTTGCCAGGATCTGTGCGAGGGCGGTGCTGGTGGTACCGCCGCAGAGCCCGATCACCGCTCCGGGTGAAATGAGCGCCGACGCCGCCTGGGCGATCTGTTCCTTGGCTTCGGCGTGGTCGTCACGGTTATAACGGCCGGGGAGGTCGTACGCCAGGGCGCCGGTGGTGGCACCGCCCCGGGTGCGGGTCAGCAGCCGTCGCTTGGCCAGGCTGTCCAGATCACGCCGTGCCGTGGCCGGCGATACTCCCAGCGTGCCCACGATTTCTTCCACCTCCACCTGGCCGGTTCTGGCAAGGATATCCAGGATGGCCGTCAGGCGGTCAGTGCGGGTCATGGGGGCCTTTCAGCGTCAAAAAGTCACCAGAATATGACGTTATCTGATCATAACAGTCCACAACAATCATTTTGCGTCACAAATCGGAGCCTGGCTACCGTGCCCGCACTCCGGCCCGCCACACAGCGTGCGTCAGCGGCATGCCCGGGCGGTAAGCGAGATGCGTGGCTGAGGGGGCGTTGAGCATATGCAGGTCTGCCCGGTGCCCGACGGCGAGCGAACCCACCGCCCGTACGCCGTCGGCGTCGTGCCCCGCCTCCCGGTGCAGCGCCAGCGCACCTCCATAGGTTGCGGCACGCACCGCTTCGTGGACGCTCAAGCGCATCTGCAGCACGGCCGTAGCCACGTTGAACGCCATGGAGCTGGTGTACGAGGTACCCGGGTTGCAGTTGGAGGCCAGCGCCACCTGCACCCCCGCGTCCAACAGTTCACGCCCCGGGGCCAGCGGCTGCCGGGTGGAGAGATCGCACGCGGGGAGGCAGGTTGCGACGGTGCCGCGGGCACCACTGCCGGTTCCCGGGTTCCAGCCGGACCAGCTGTCCGCCAGCGCCGCCACATCACGGGCCGACAGGTAGTTCACGTGGTCCACGCTGGCTGCCCCGAGTTCCACCGCCAGCTGCACGCCGGGACCCTCGCCGAGCTGGTTGCCGTGGACGCGGATCCCCAGTCCGGCGGCCCGGCACGCCTTCAGCACACGGCGGGACTGCTCCGCGGTGAAGGCGCCTTCCTCGCAGAACACATCCGCCCACCGGACGTACGGCCGGACGGCTTCCAGCATGGGCCCGCAGACGAGATCGGTGTAGGCCTCCGCATCGGTGCCCGCGGGGACCAGGTGGGCGCCGAGGTAGGTGACTTCGTCTGCGACAGTGGAGGCGATCCGGGCGCTCCGGGCCTCGTGCTCAATGTCCAGCCCGTACCCGGTCTTGGTTTCGAGGTAGGTGGTGCCCTGCGATACGGCCTCGGACACGCGCGTCATTGCCAGCCGGGTGAGGTCGAAATCGGACGCGCGCCGGGTGGCGTCCATGGTTACGGCGATGCCCCCGGCCGAATACGACTCCCCTGCCATCCGCGCCTCGAACTCCGCAGTGCGGTCGCCGGCGAAGACCAGGTGCGTGTGCGAATCCACCCAGCCAGGCAACACGGCCCGGCCGCCGGCGTCCACTGTGTCGTCAGCCGGCGGCGCATCCGCGGCGGAACCGAGCCAGGCGATCCGTTCGCCCTCGATCACTACGGCGGCATTCTTAAGGACGCGGTGTTCCAGGTCCTGGGTCATCAGCTCGGCGATGTTGGTGATCAGGGTGCTCATGGGTTCCATTGTTCAGCGCCGGATGGACCAGCGCGTGGCGGACAGCGCCTCCGCTGTCCGGGATGCCGGATGGTGGGCCGCACCGGCGCTGTGCCCGGCGCCCTGTCCGGCCAGGATCTGCCCGGCGGCAAGCTCCGCCATGGCCGCGGAGGTCTGGAAACCGTACCCGCCCTGACCGGCAAGCCAGTAGAACCCGGGGGCTTCGGCGTCGAAACCGGCCACCGGGACGCCGTCGGCTGCCTCGGTCCGGAGACCCGTCCACGTGCTCCGGACTCCGCGGATTCCCAACGTGGTCAGCTGGTTGAGCTTCACGATCAGCCGCTCAATATCGCCGGGCCGCGGCCTGGCGTCCTCGGGTCCGCTGGGTACCGATTCCGACGGCGAGATCAGCACCTCGGTGCCCTCCCGGCGGAAATAAAACGTGTGGTCCGCCGCCGCCACCATAGGGCTGTGCCCGGGCAGGGGATGTTCGACGTCGACAATCGCCGCAGTGCGCCGGTACGGCTGCAGCCCGAGCTTCTCCACGCCGCTGATCACGGCGATCTCATCGGCCCAGGCGCCGGCCGCGTTGACCAGCACACCGGCCTCAAAGGCCTCCTGCCCGGCCCCGATCTCCCAGCCCGAGCCCAGCCGCTGGGCGGAATGCACCCGCGCCCCAGTGATGATGTCGGCGCCGGCGGCCTCTGCACGCTGCCGGTGGTCGGCCAGCAGCAGCGGGGCGTTGCAGCCGAAGGATCCGGTGTCCAGGCCTGCGGCGGAGAAAGCCCCGGGCACCAGCGCAGGGCAGAGCTCCAGTGCCCGGTCATGCGTGATGGGACTCATGTGGCCGCTGGCCTCGGCGCGGACGGACTCCTCGGTGCCGATGAGCATAAAACTCCGCGGCGTCAGGACAGGTTCGGGCAGTTGCGCGTCCCGGGCCGCCATCAGCTCCAGGGTCCGGACCGTGAGTCCCTGGACCACCTCAGGGCCGTAACTCGGAATAAGCTGGCGGGCGGAGCGGGAGGACGTGTGGTACGCCAACTCCTGCTCCGCCTCCACCAGCGCCACGCTGCAGCTGCCCGCGAGCGCGGACGCCAGGGACAGGCCGGCGATGCCGCCGCCCACAATCAGGACGTCGTAGTGTGCTGCCATGGCTCCATCCTTGCAGAGTTGCTCGGCGGCCGCGCCGGGCGCCCTCTGGGGGTTTAGCGCGGCTGGGTTAACCCGCTACTGCGGCACGGCTGGCGACGAACGCACCCACGCACGCTTCGACGTCGTCCTCTGAGTGCGACGCTGAAAGCTGCACACGGATCCGGGCGGCGCCGCGCGGGACTACCGGGAAACTGAACGCGGTGACGAAGACTCCATGCCGGAGCATCTGGTCCGCCAAGTTGGCGGCCATCACGGCATCCCCGAACATCACGGGAACAATCGCGTGTTCGCCGTCCAGGAGTTCGAAGCCCTCATCGGTCATCCGGCGGCGGAACAGCCGGGCATTCTCGAACAGCCGGGTCCTCAGGTCACCGGAGTTCTCCACCAGGTCAAGCGCCTTGATGGTCGCGGCGACGATCGCGGGGGCCAGGGAGTTGGAGAACAGGTACGGGCGCGCTTTCTGGCGGAGCATGGCTACCACTTCACTGCGGCCGGACACGTAGCCGCCGGACGCGCCGCCCAGGGCCTTGCCGAACGTTCCGGTGTAGATGTCCACGCGCTGGGACACCCCGGCGTGCTCCGGGGTTCCGGCACCGGTGGCACCCATAAAGCCGACGGCGTGGGAATCGTCCACCATCACCAGGGCGTCGTGCTTCTCGGCGAGGTCGCAGATGGCCTCCAGCGGCGCCAGGTAGCCGTCCATGGAGAACACGCCGTCCGTGACGATGATCTTGCGCCGCGCATCCTTCGCTTCAACAAGCTTGGCCTCGAGGTCCGCCATGTCCTGGTTGGCGTAGCGGAACCGCTGGGCCTTGCAGAGCCGGATGCCGTCGATGATGGAGGCGTGGTTGAGGGCATCGGAGATGATGGCGTCCTCGGGGCCGAAGAGGGATTCGAAAACGCCGCCGTTGGCATCAAAGCAGCTGGAGAACAAGATGGTGTCCTCCGTGCCGAGGAACCTGGAGACCCTGGCTTCCAGTTCCAGGTGCAGGTCCTGGGTGCCGCAGATGAAGCGGACACTCGCCATGCCGAAGCCCCGCGAGTCCATGGCTGACTTCGCGGCGGCGATGATGTCCGGGTGGTCCGCGAGGCCCAGGTAGTTGTTGGCGCAGAAGTTCAGGACTGTGGCGCCGGGCTGGCCGACCTGCCCTGCCGTGACGTGGCTGGACTGCGGGGAGTTGATGCTGCGCTCGGTTTTGAAGAGCCCGGCGGTGCGGATGTCGTCCAGCTCAGTCTGCAGCTGGTCCTTGATGGAGGTGTACATGGTGCTCCTTTAGAGTTCGGTCCAGTCAAGGACAACTTTTCCGCCGCCGCCGGCGCGGGCGGTGTCGAATCCTTGTTCCCACTCTGCGGCGGGAAGCTTGTCTGTCACCACCGCTGAGATGCCGGCGTGCAGCACGGGGTTGGAGGAGAGCATGGCGCTCATGGCGTACCAGGTCTCATACATTTCCCGGCCGTAGATGCCCTTCAGGGTCAGCATGTGCGTGACCACTTTGCCCCAGTCGATGGTGATTTCCTGGCTGGGAAGGCCGAGCATGGCAATCCGGCCGCCGTGGTTCATGTTCTCGATCATCTCAGGCAGGGCCGTGGGGTGGCCGGACATTTCCATCCCGATGTCGAAGCCCTCCCGCATGCCGAGTTCACGCTGGGCAGCCTTGACGCGCGTGGTGGAGACGTCGATGGCAAGGTCCACGCCCAGCTGACGCGCCAGCTCGAGCCGTGGCTTGGAGACATCGGTGATGGCGATCTTGCGCGCACCGGCGTGTCGGGCCACCGCAACGGCCATCAGTCCGATGGGCCCGGCACCCGTGATCAGCACGTCCTCGCCCACCAGGGGAAAGCTAAGGGCGGTGTGCACGGCATTGCCGAACGGATCGAAAATCGCGCCGAGCTCCGGGGTGATGGAGGGATCTTGGTGGACCCAGACGTTGGTCTCGGGGATGACCACGTACTCGGCGAAGGCGCCGTCCCGCTGCACGCCGACGCTGACGGTATGGATACACATCTGGCGGCGCCCCGCGCGGCAGTTCCGGCAGATCCCGCAGACCACGTGGCCCTCGCCGGACACCCGGTCCCCCACTTTGACGTCGCGGACGCCGTCGCCGATATCCACTACTTCACCGTAGAACTCGTGGCCGGCGATAAGCGGCGCCTCGATCATGCCCTGCGCCCAGGCGTCCCAGGACTGGATGTGCAGGTCCGTGCCGCAGATCCCGGTAGTCATGACTCGGATCTTGACGTCGTTGGTGCTGGCTTCGGGCTCGGGGCGGTCAACCAGCTCGAACCCGGCGTGTGCGCCGGACTTATAGAGTGCCTTCATTGGCTTCCTGACTGTTGGCAGCGACCCGCGGCCTGCGGGTGTGGGCTCCCTTTATTAGAGCCATTTTCGAAGCATTAGCACAAGCAGTATTTTCTCAATCGACGATGTAGTGTTCGCTAATGTATAGACTGGACGGATGGAAATTCATCAGCTGGAAATCCTCCGGGAACTCGGCGCCCTCGGCAGCGTCAAGGCGGTCGCGGAGACTCTCATGGTGACGCCCTCCGCCGTGTCCCAGCAACTGGCGCTGCTGCAGCGGAACGTCGAGGTCCCGCTGACGCGGAAAGAGGGCCGCAATCTGGTCCTGACCGAAGCCGGCCAGGTGCTCGCCGATGCAGGTGCCGCCGTCGTCACTGCCATGGCGGACGCCCGGACGGCGATCGGCGCCTATCACGGCTCGCCCGTTGGTCCCGTGACCATCAGCGGTTTCCACAGCGCGGGCCAGGCGCTGTTCGCGCCGCTTGCACGCATGCTCGACGCGGCCGGCCAGCCGAGAATCCAGCTCTCCGACGAGGACGTGGCGCAGCAGGACTTCCCGGCGCTCACGGCGCGCTACGACCTGGTGTTGGCGCACCGGATGGACCACAGCCCGCGCTGGCCGGAGGAACGGGTTGCGGTGATCCCGTTGGCGCACGAACCGCTGGACGTGGCCCTGCCGGCAGAACATCGCCTGGCCAGCCAGGACACAGTGGCCGCGGCCGACGTCGTGGGCGAACCGTGGGTGACCAGCCACACCGGCTACTCCCCCGCGGACGTGCTGTCCGCCGTCGCGGCCGTCTCCAGCAAGGAGCTGAACATCGTCCACCGGATCAACGACTACTCCACCGTGGCCGCGCTGGTGGCGGCGGGTGGTGTGGTGGGCCTGCTGCCGCGGCACACGGCGCGGCCCGTGCTCAACCCGGGCATCGTGCTGCGGCCTCTCGAGGGCATCAGTACCCGGCGGCGGATCGATATCCTCGCCCGCCCGGAGAACCTGAAGCGCCGCTCGGTGATGATTGTGTGCGAGGCGCTGCAGGCGATCATGACCGGGCTGGTGGAACAGGGCTAAGACCAACTGGGTCGCGACGGGTCAGCTGTCACTTCCACGGTCCCCTGAGCTTGCCCAGCCCGTGGCCGTGACCCTTGCCCATGCTTTTCCCGAGGCCAAGGCCCGGACCCGTGCCGGCGCCTTCCACGATCTGCCGGGCGGTGGCGTTGTTGCCGCTCTTTACGCCGGAGACCCTGACGGCCTCGCCCGTGGCGATTTCCGCGATGGTGACCTCTGAGCGCTTCAGCCGTTTGCCGTCGTTGCCCGTTGCCGGCGAACCGTCCGCGGCCGGGGCAGGGAACTTGATGATCCTGGTCTCCGCGTTGACGGTGTAGGTCTGGGTGAAGCCGTCCTCACTCTTGACGGTGACCGAGGTTTCGCTGACGGCGTCCACGGAGCCCTGCTGGCTCAGCACCGTTTCGAACGTCCCGTCCGCCTTCTTCACCACGCTTTCGCTGTGCAGGTGCTGCGGGCGCTGGGCCTTGTCCGGCTTATCCTGGCCCGGGGCCTTATCCGACTTCCCCGGCGCGGAGGCGGTCGGCGACGGCGACGGCGTGTCCGTGGCGGACCAGGCGATGGCGACACCGGTGCCGGTCAGCGCCAGCGCCACGACGCCAGCCAGCAATGCCTTGCGGATCCTCAGCGGCTCGCGAACTGACATGACCAGACCTCCCACAGTGTGCGCAGGGCACCGGCGCCCTGGACCTTCAGTGTAGAACCGCGGACCCCCAGTGAACACGGGTACTTTGGCGCGGCCGGATGTGAGTACTGAAAGCCCAACTGGGTCGCACTTACTGCGACCCAGTTGGGCTAAATCAGGTGGCTACCTTCGACTTAGCCCTCGACGCCGAGCTTCGCCAGGATCAGCTCGCGGACGCGGCCGGCGTCGGCCTGCCCGCGGGTAACCTTCATAACGCCGCCGACGATCGCGCCGATCGCCTGGATCTTGCCGCCGCGGATCTTGTCCGCGACGTCCGGCTGCGCGGCCAGGGCTGCGTCGATGGCTTCCAGGAGAGGGCCGTCGTCAGAAACGACGGCGAGGCCGCGCTTCGCCACGATCTCCGCCGGGGTGCCTTCCCCGGCGAGCACGCCGTCCAGGACCTCGGTGGCCATCTTGTTGTTGATCTTGCCGTTCTCCACCAGCTGGTTCAGCTCCACGATGGTGGCAGGCTCCACGCCCAGCTGGCCGGGATCGACGTCGGCGTTCTTGGCACGGCCAACGATCTCGCCCATCCACCACTTACGGGCCACGGAAGCCGATGCGCCGGCCGCGATGGTTTCCTCGATCTCATCCATAACGCCGGCGTTGACGACGTCGCGGAATTCCAGATCCGAGTAATCCCAGTCAGCCTGCAGACGCTTGCGGCGGGCAGCCGGCGGCTCGGGCAGCGTGGCGCGGAGTTCCTCTACCCATTCCCGCGACGCAACGATCGGAACCAGGTCGGGCTCCGGGAAGTAGCGGTAGTCATCGGCGTCCGACTTGGGACGGCCCGAGGTGGTGGTGCGCGTGTCCTCGTGCCAGTGGCGCGTTTCCTGGATGACCGGGTTGCCGGCGTCCAGGACGGCTGCGTGCCGCTGGATCTCGTAGCGGACGGCGTGTTCGACGGCGCGCAGCGAGTTGACGTTCTTCGTTTCGGAGCGGATGCCGAAGCGTTCGCGGCCGTGTGGACGCAGCGACACGTTCGCGTCGCAGCGCACGTTGCCGCGTTCCATCTTCGCGTCCGAGACGCCAAGGTTCTTGACGATCTCCCGGACGGCGGCCACGTAGGCCTTGGCCAGCTCGGGGGCGCGGGAACCGGCACCCTCGATGGGCTTAGTGACAATCTCCACCAGCGGAACGCCGGAGCGGTTGTAGTCCACCAGCGAGAAGTCGGCACCCTGGATGCGGCCGGCGGCCCCGCCCATGTGGGTCAGCTTGCCGGCGTCCTCTTCCATGTGGGCACGCTCGATCTCAACGCGGAAGATAGTCCCGTCGGAGAGTTCGATGTCCAGGTAGCCGTCGTAGGCGATCGGGTCCTCGTACTGTGACGTCTGGAAGTTTTTGGGCGTGTCCGGGTAGAAGTACTGCTTCCGGGCAAACGTGCAGGATTCAGCGATCTTGCAGTTCAAGGCAAGGCCGATCTTGATCGAGGACTCGATCGCGATCCTGTTCACCACCGGCAGCACGCCGGGCATGCCCAGGTCCACCTCGTTGACGTTGGTGTTGGGCTCGTCGCCGAAGACGTTGGGCGCGGAGGAGAACATCTTGGTCTTGGTGTTGAGTTCCACGTGAACCTCAAACCCCAGGACGGGATCGTACTTCTCCATGGCCTCTTCGAAGCTCAGGGTTGCGTCAGTGCTCATTATTTTGCCTCCTTGGCTGCAACAAGGGTCCCAACCAACGCCGGCGCACGGTCCAGGAGCGGGCCGCCCCACTGTGCCTCAAGCAAGGATTCCAGTACCGCACCTACCCGGTAAAGCCGGGCATCCTCGCGGGCCGGAGCGAGCAGCTGGATGCCGACGGGAAGGCCGTCTTCGTCAGCCAAGCCGCCCGGCAGGGTCAGCCCGGGGACGCCGGCCAGGTTGGCGGGGATGGTGGCGACATCGTTGAGGTACATCGCCAGCGGATCATTGAGTTTCTCCCCGAGCTTGAACGCCGTGGTGGGCGCCGTGGGAGAGATCAGGACGTCGGCCTGCGCGAACGCGGCCTCGAAGTCACGCTGGACCAGGGTGCGGACCTTCTGGGCCGAGCCGTAGTAGGCGTCATAGTAGCCGGCGCTCAGGGCGTAGGTGCCAAGGATGATGCGGCGCTTGACTTCGTCCCCGAAGCCGGCGGCGCGGGTGGCACCCATAACGCGTTCGATCGTCATGGGTCCGTCCTCGGGCAGGACACGCAGTCCGTACCGCACGCCGTCGAACTTTGCCAGGTTGGAGGAGGCCTCCGACGGCATGATCAGGTAGTAGGCGCCAAGCGCGTACTGGAAGTTGGGGCAGGACACTTCAACGATTTCCGCGCCGGCCTGCTTGAGCAGTTCCAGGGATTCGTTGAAACGGTTCTCGACGCCGGTCTGGTAGCCCTCGCCGTGGAGTTCCTTGATGATGCCGATCCGCATGCCGTCGACGTTGCCCACTCGGGCCGCGGCGACGAGGTCTTCCAGGGGATCGGGCAGGGACGTGGAGTCAAAGGGATCATGCCCGCCGATGACCTGGTGCAGCAGCGCCGAGTCCAGGACGGTTCGGGAAACGGGGCCGATCTGGTCCAGCGAGGAAGCCATGGCGATGGCACCGTAGCGGGAAACACCGCCGTAGGTGGGCTTGACTCCCACGGTTCCGGTGACGGCGCCGGGCTGGCGGATGGATCCGCCGGTGTCCGTGCCCAGGGCCAGCGGGGCCTCGAAAGCAGCAACGGCAGCAGCCGAACCGCCGCCGGAACCGCCGGGGATCCGGTCCAGGTCCCACGGGTTGCGGGTGGGGCCGTAGGCCGAGTGTTCCGTGGAGGAACCCATAGCGAATTCGTCCAGGTTGGTCTTGCCCAGGATGGGCATTTTGGCGGCACGGAGGCGCTTGACCACCGTGGCGTCGTAGGGGCTGTGCCAGCCCTCCAGGATCTTGGAGCCTGCCGTGGTGGGCTGGCCGATGGTGACAATGAGGTCCTTGACCGCAATCGGCACACCGGCGAGTTCGTGGAGTTCCTCGGCCGCGGCACCGCCGGCGGCACGGATGGCGTCCACCTCGGCGGCGACGGCGAGTGCTTCCTCGGTGTTGACGTGCAGGAACGCGTTCACGCCGCGTTCGCCGCCGTCGACAGCTGCGATCCGGTCCAGGTATGCCTGCGTGACCTCGACGGAGGTGACCTCGCCGGCCGCCAGCATGCCGGCCAGCTGCGCGGCGGACAGGCGGATGAGTTCGTGGGTGTCAGTCATGGTTATGCCTCATCCAGGATTGCCGGGACCTTGAAACGGTTCTCATCGGAATCCGGAGCTCCCGAGAGTGCCTGCTCCGCGGTGAAGGTGTGGCCCACAACGTCCTCGCGGAACACGTTGGTCAGCGGGATCGGGTGGGAGGTTGCCGGGACGTCGTCACCGGCGGCTTCACTCACGGACTTCACTGAATCAACGATGACGGCGAGTTCGCCAGCCATCCTGTCCAGCTCTTCAGCACTCATCTCGATGTGAGCGAGCCGCGCGAGGTGCGCGACGTCGTCACGGTTGATCGCAGCCATGGATCTCCCCTGCAGGTTCGGATTGTTTTCCGAACCAGTCTAGTGGGGAAACGTCAGTGCCCGTCTGACGACCCCCAGCGGGCGTCAGACGGGCACATCGGTGCCGTGGTCCCGGCCACAAGGGCCAGCCACAGGCAGCTACAGACTAACCGATCCCAATGGCTCCAGTCAGCATTCCCACACCCAGCATGACGAGGGAAACCACCGCGGTGCGCCACAGGTACCTTTTTGTGGTGGTCGCCGAGGTCCACCTTGGCCAATGAAACGAGCAGGAGGATGGCCGGAACCAGCGGGCTCTGCAGGTGGAACGGCTGGCCGGTGATGGAGGCGCGCGCCATCTCCGCGGCGCTGATTCCGTAGTGCGCGGCCGTCTCGCTGAGCACTGGCATCCGCCCCCACCCATGCGCGAACTGGCAGCTAATACCTTCAAAATGCGGATCTGAGGTATTTTCTGCCAGTTCGCGTGGGGCGGAGGCGGGAGGGACGGTGCCTAGTTGGCTCTCTTCTGGGCCACGAGCTCGATTTCGACGAGCATCTTCGGGTCAAGGAACGGCAGGACATGCACGAGTGACAGCGTGGGGCGGATCTCGCCGAAGACTTCGCCGTGGGCGCGGCCGGCCTCTTCCCATTTGCTGATGTCCGTCAGGTACAGCTTGGACTGGACCACGTCTTCGAAACTGAAGCCGGCCTCGGCCAGGACCACCCCGAGCTTCTGCAAGATGTACTGGGTCTGCGTGTAAAAGTCCTCGCCCACAATGCCGTCTTCGCCGCTGGCGGCCGTGGCGGAAATGTAGAGCGTATTGTCCACCTGGACGGCGCGGGAGTAGCCGAGGGTCTGCTCCCAGACGGAGCCGGTGCCGAATGTTTTGCGCATGGTGGGCCTTTCAGTGCCGAAAATGAGTCGGCACCACTTTAGGTTGGCTGGACGTGAAGCCGGTAAACCAGCAGCTTTATGTCGGTGCCCGGAATCAGCCAGTCACGCTCGGGGACGCGTTTGAAGCCTGTCTTCCGGTAGAGGCCATGGGCGCTCTCCCAGGTCCCCCCGGTGGTGAGGGCCACGCCGGTGATCCCCTCCAGCGATTTCGCATGCTCAATGATGGCCTCCACCATGGCCTTGCCCGCGCCGCCGCGCTGCACCGCCGGATCCACCACCAGCATCCGGAACTCCAGCTCATCCGGCAGGGCGATGTCGGCAAACGGTTCACCTGCCAGCGCCAGGGTCACGGAACCCACCACCTTCCGGTCACGTTCGGCTACCCAGATCGTGGCCTTCGCCGCACGGGCGGCAACATCCTGGATCTGCTGCATATACGGATGGTCCGCGCTGTCGAAGTAGCCTGCTGCCAGGTACGAGTCCACGGTGATTCTGGCGATGGCCTGGAAGTCTGCCTCAACGGCCGGTCGGATGGTTATTTGCGGTTGCACCTGACAATGCTAGTGGCGCAGCGGCGTCACAGCGGAAACTTGCCGGACAGCGCCAAGGTCCCGGCGCAGGTCCAGGCGGCGAGCCTGTCCTCGACGGCGGGTCCGCCGTCCAGCGGACTGGCCAGCCGGGGACGCCGGACCCAGCAACCGGCTTCCTCCGCAATCAGGGCGCCGGCGGAGAAGTCATGTTCGTTGAGCCCGCGTTCGCCGTAGGCGTCGTGGGTCCCGTCAGCCACCATGCAGAGGTCCAGCGCTGCGGAGCCCAGCCGACGGACGTCGGCGAATCCGTCCATCAGGCTGCCCAGCAGCGCAGCTTGCTCGGAGCGGATGGCGGGGTCGTAACTGAAGCCAGTGGCGAGGATCTGCCCGGCGCGGTCCGGCGCCGGGCCCTGAAGCCGGGTCACCCGGCCGCCTTCTTCCAGCCACGCACCCTGGCCGCGGGATGCATAGTAGACGCGGCCCAGCGCCGGGGCGTTGACGACGCCGGCCAGCCAGACGCCGTCGGAATCCGTCACTGCCACGGAGGTGGCGTAGTAGACGATGTTCCGGATGAAGTTGGTGGTACCGTCCAGCGGGTCGATGGACCAGCGATATCCGGTGGGGGCAGCGGGCCGTGTGGTGCCATGCTCCTCCCCCGTGATGGTGTCCTGTGGCCGGGCAGCCGTGATGGCATCCCGAACCGCATTCTCTGCGGCGACATCAAAGGCCGTCACCCAGTCTCCGGCGTCGCCTTTGTTGCTGATGTCCAGGGCCTCGCCATTTCGGGAAGCCAGCACTGCGGCGCCGGCGGCGGCCGCTTGCTTGGCCACCGCAAGCAGTTCGGCGTTAAGGTCAGGGTGGCTCATTCGGCCGCCTCTTCTGATTCTGTGGACGTCGCTTCGGGAGCAGGGCCGATCGCAAGGAGTTCCCGGAAGCCGTCTTCGTCCAGCACGGGAATTCCGAGCTGTTCGGCTTTGTCCAGTTTGGTGCCTGCGTTCGCGCCGGCAATGACGTAGCTGGTGTTTTTGGAGACTGAACCGGCCGCTTTGCCGCCCCTGATGAGGATGGATTCCTTCGCCTCGTCCCGGCTGAAGTTCGGCAGGGAGCCGGTAACCACAATGGTCAACCCCTCCAGGGTCCGCGGCATGGATTGGTCGCGCTCGTCCTCCATGCGGACTCCGGCCGCGGCCCAGCGGTCAATTATTTCCACGTGCCAGTCCTCGGCGAACCATTCCTTCAGCGCAGCGGCGATGGTGGGGCCGACGCCATCCACATGGGCCAGGTCTTCCTCGGAGGCGTTCCGGATGCCGTCCATGGTGCCGAACGCCGTGGCCAGGGCGCGTGAGGCGCGGGGACCAACATGCCGGATGGACAGGGCAACGAGCACCCGCCACAGCGGCTGGGTCTTGGCTTTTTCGAGCTCCTTGAACAGTTTGTCCGTGGTGGCGGTGGGCTTCGACGGAGACTTTGCGGTGCCTTTGCTGTAGAAATACGGCACCAGCTCGAACTCGCCGGTGGCCACGCCTTTGGAACGCTTTTCGCGCCGGATCCGGACGCCTGCCAAGTCCTGGGGCGTGAGATCGAACAGTGCCGCCTCAGAGACCAGCGGCGGCACTTCCGGCTCGGCCGGCTGGGTCAGCGCTATGGCTGCCTCCCAGCCCAGGGCCTCGATATCAAATCCGCCACGCCCGGCCATGTGGAAGACCCGCTCCCGAAGCTGCGCAGGGCAGGAGCGGGCGTTGGGACAGCGGATGTCCACGTCCCCTTCCTTGGCCGGGGCGAGAGGTGTGCCGCAAGCAGGGCACTCTGTGGGCATCACGAAGTCCCGCACCGGCGGTTTCTGCTGGTCGCGCAGGGCGAGCACCGGCCCCACAATTTCCGGAATGACGTCCCCGGCTTTCCGCAGGACAACGATGTCGCCGATCTTCACACCCTTGGCCTTGACGACGTCCTGGTTGTGCAGCGTGGCCATCTCCACGGTGGACCCGGCCACCTTGACGGGCGTCATGATGCCGAACGGGGTTACCCGTCCGGTGCGCCCGACGTTGACTGCAATGTCCAGCAGTTTCGTGTGGACTTCTTCCGGCGGGTACTTGTACGCCACAGCCCACCGCGGCACCCGGGTGGTGTAGCCCAGGGCACGCTGGGTAGCGAGATCATCGACTTTGACCACAATGCCGTCGATTTCGTGCATGAGGTTGTGCCGTTGCTCGCCATAGCGCTTGATGAAGGCAAGGATCTCCGGCAGGCCCGCGAGAACCTCGAAGTACGGGCTGACGGGAAGTCCCCACTGTTCCAGCACGGCGTAGGTCTGGGACTGGCTCAGGGTTTCCAGCCCTTGGCGCGCACCAATTCCGTGGACAAACATCCGCAACGGACGCTTGGCAGTTTCCGCAGGATCCTTCTGCCTGATCGAACCGGCGGCGGCATTCCTGGGATTGGCGAGCGGCGCCTTGCCGGCTTCGATCAGTGCCTCATTAAATTCCGCAAAGGCCTTGGAAGGGATAAAGACCTCGCCTCGGATTTCCACCTCTGTGGGAAAGCCGGTGCCCGTCAGTTCCGTCGGGATTTCCTTGATCGTCAGGACGTTGTGGGTGATGTCTTCACCCGTGGTTCCGTCACCCCTGGTGGCCGCCCGGACCAGTTTCCCGTCGCGGTACAAGAGGTTGACCGCGAGCCCGTCAATCTTTAGTTCCGTGAGCCACGCGAGTTGGGCGGTGTCCCCCAGCTTGTTGACGCCGGCCTCGGCTTTGGTGATCCAGGCTTCCAGCTCCTCCAGGGAAAAGACGTCCTCGAGGCTGTACATACGCTGCAAATGTTCGACGGCGGCGAACGCGGCCGAGACTTCCCCGCCAACCTCCTGCGTAGGCGAATCATTGGCTACCAGCTCGGGATGCAGTGCCTCGATCTCCTCGAGGCGCCGGAACAATTCGTCGAATTCGGCGTCGGAGACCAGGGGTTCGTCCTCCTGGTAATACGCAAAGCGGTACTTCCTTACCAGATCCGTCAGGTTTTCATATTCTTCACGCACTGACCCGGCGGGGACGGCGTCCGGCTCGGTTAGTTCTTCAGTGCTGTTTACTGTTTCCTCTGCGGGGCCCGGTGCTGTGCTCACAGACCTATCTTGCCTTACCGCCCCGACATTGCGCCCAAAAGCCCACCGTGCTGCCGTGCCGCTGTGCCCCGCCATTAAATGCCGCGGGGGCCCGGCACTGTGCTGTGTCCGGGCCCCCGCGTTAGAGCTTCTGCCGTTAGCGTGAAGCCTGGTCCTGCTCGTTGGCGTTCTTGGTGGCCTTCTGGCCGGCATCCTTCAGCGCCTGGATGACCTGGTTCAGAGCCGCGGTGTGCGTGCCGGACCATTCGCC